>NZ_JBHXSL010000006.1:194967-215483 GCF_042714725.1 Streptomyces sp. NPDC058685 | reverse complement strand
CGGGGACCTGTACGCCGCCGACCCCGAGGAGTCGAGCCCGGAGGGCCCCCGGACCCGCCGCGGGACAAGGACCCGACGCCCCCGGGCCGCACCCGGACCCGACGCGGAACAAGGACCCGAGCCCCCGGGCCGCACAGCACCCGCCCCGACCAACACCCCCCGCCCACCCCCTTCCCGCACCCCGCACCCCCATGGCATGCTCGCCGCCAACACCCACATGAACGTTGTTCACATCCGTGGAAGGCGAGCTCATGGAGACCGGTCAGCGCCCCATCAGCAGACGCACTCTGCTCGGCAGTGCCACCGCCGTCGTAGCAGCCTGTGCCACCAGCGGCACCCTCCTCGGCGGCGCCGCACACGCCGCCCCCCACCCAGGGCCGGCCGCCCCCACCCCCTCCCCCCTCTGGCACGAGTACCGCCGCAACCCCTTCAACCACCCCCAGATCCCCTACATCGGCCGCGCCGGCCGCCACCGCGGTGACCACCACGCGCCCCGGCACGACGCGCCCGGCCGGACCGTCGACGTCCTCGACTTCGGCGCACGGCCCGACGGTTCCGCCGACGCCGCCCCCGCCATCAACCGCGCCCTCGCCGCCGTCGGCAAGCGCGGTGGCGGCACCGTCCGCATACCGGCCGGCACCTACCGCATCGACGACGTCATCCGCATCGGCCACAGCAACGTCGTCCTCAAGGGCGCCGGCAGCACCCGCACCAAGCTGCTCGCCACCAAGAACCTCACCGAGCTCATCGGCCCGTACGGCAGTCGCTACGGCGGCGACAAGTCCTCCTGGTCCTGGGCGGGCGGGCTCATCTGGCTCTGCCCGGGCGGGCGTTGGGACAGCCTCGTCGATGCGATCAAGACCAAGAACTGGCCCTTCGAGGGCTGGACCGGCAACCAGCGCGACGAGTGGCGCACCCTCGCCACCGTCCGCGCCGCCAAGCGCGGCGACTGGACCGTGACCGTCCCCGACACCCGCAGACTGCGCCGCGGCCAGCTCGTCCTGCTGCGCATCGCGGACGACGCCCAGCACACGCTGCTGGAGCACATGGCCGGCGACGGCCCCGGTCCCGAGGCGTACTTCTGGGACGACAAGACCAAGCTGACCAGCTACGTCCCGTACGAGTGGCCGGTCCGCATCACCGCGGTCAAGCGGAACAGGGTCACGTTCGAGCGCCCCCTGCCGCTCGATCTGCGCCCGGAGTGGGACCCCCGGCTCGTCACACCGGTCACGCCGCTCACCGACTCGGGTGTCGAGGGGCTCACCCTGGAGGCGGTGGAGACCCCGCAGTCCCCGCATCTGCTCGACAAGGGCTACAACGGCGTCACCTTCCAGTGCGCGTACGACTGCTGGGCCGACGACATCACGATCCGTCACGCGGACAACGGGTTCGGCCTGGTCGCCGCGTCCGCCTGCACCCTGCGTCGTACCCGGGTCGAGGGCCGCGGCTCCCACCACCCGTACTTCTGCCGCGAGGGCTCGCACGACAACCTCATCGAGGACTTCACCATCGCCCCGCGCACGGTCCCGGCCCCGGCCGGCACCCAGTTGCACGGCATCAACGTCGAGGGGCTCTCCAGCTACAACGTCTGGTCGCGCGGCCGGATGGACATGGGCACCTTCGACACCCACCGCGGGATGCCGTTCGCCAACGTCCGCACTGAGATCACGGTGAACAACGACGGCCGGCACGGCGGCGACGCCAGCGCGGGCCCGCTCTACGGCGCCCGGTTCGCCCACTGGAACGTCACCGTCACCAATGAACGCGCCGGACTGATCAAGATCGACCAAATCGCCCCCTACAGCGCGACCGTCGCCATCTCCACGGTCCGCGAGTTCGACCAGACGGACGTACCCGACTTCACCGGAGAACTGCACTCACGGCTGGAGGCATACGGCGCCCCGGGTGGCGTGCAGCCGCGGAATCTGCATCAGGCGCAGCGCGCTCTGCGTCCGTAGGCACCCCTGTTCCCTCCCTCTCCCCGGGCGTGCGGGACACCCCGGGGAGGGGGAGAATCCCACCATGAGCGACAAAACGGGGAGTTCTGCGCCCGGGACGACCGCTTCCGGCGTCGCCGGGCCCAACCAGACCGTTGCCCTCGCGGCGATGCTGTTCGCCGTGTCGATGACGTTCATCGACCAGACCATCGTGGCGATCGCCGCCCCGAGCATCGTGGACGAACTCGACCTCTCCACCTCGGGTGTGCAGTGGGTCGTCAACGCCTATCTGCTGTCCCTGGCCGCGTTCTTCGCCCTCGGCGGCCGGCTCGCCGACATCCTCGGCCACCGCCGGATGATGGTGATCGGCACCCTGGTCTTCGTCATCTCCTCCGTGCTCTGCGGCTGCGTCCCCAACGACAGCTTCGCCCAGAGCTGGCTCATCATCTTCCGGGCCACCCAGGGCCTGGGCGCCGCCCTGATGTTGCCCGCCGCGCTCGCCGTCGTCGTCGCGGTCTTCCCGGTGGAGAAGCGCGGCCGCGCCCTCGCGCTGTTCTTCGGTCTGTCCGGTGCGCTGACCGCGCTCGGCCCGCTTCTCGGCGGCTGGCTCACCGACTGGACGTGGCGCGCGATCTTCTGGGTCAACGTGCCCGTCGCGATCATCGCCCTCGCCCTCACGGCGTACGCCCGTATCCCCAACCAGAAGCGCCCCGAGCGCCTCGACGTGCCCGGCGCCGTCCTCGTCGCCGCCGGCATGGGGCTGAGCGTGCTCGGCCTTCAGCAGGCGTCCGCGTGGGGCTGGGGCAGCGTCGCCACCTGGGCCTGCATCATCGGCGGCCTCGCCGTGCTGGTCGTGTTCTGCGCGTACGAACTCCGCGTCGAGGAACCGCTCATCAAGCTCCAGGTCTTCCGCGACAAGGCGTTCAGCGTCGACTCGGCCGTCCTCTTCTTCGCGATGCTCGCCTTCGTCCCGGTGTTCTTCTTCGCCTCGGTGTACGCACAGGTCTCGCTCAGCGCCTCGCCGAACCAGGCCGCGCTGTTCCTTCTCTACTTCTTCATCGGCTTCGGCATCGCCTCCCAGTGGGGCGGCCGCATCCTCGACAAACGCGGTGCGCGGCCCGCGATGAAACTGGGCACCGCGCTCGGCGCCGTCGGATTCTGGCTGTGGGCGGGCGAACTGACGAACCTTTCGATGCACGACCAGTGGCTGTACGCCGCGCTCGCCGGCGCGGGCATCGGCTTTCTGCTCGCTCCCGCCTCGACGGACGCCGTCAACCGGTCGATCAACGCCTCGTACGGCGAGGTCACCGGCATCACCCAGACCGTGCGCAACTTCGCGGCGGCGGTGGGCATGGCGGTCTTCGGCACGATCCTCACCCATGTCACCACCGACAAGGTCATGGAGACGCTCCAGGCCAAGGGCGTACCGGACGGCCCCGCACGGGACGCGGCCCGTAATGTCGCCGAGGCGGTCACCGGCAACCCGGACGCGAAGACACCGACCGGTGACGGACCGCTCGCGACGGCGATGCGCGACTCGATGAACGCCATCCGGATGGACTTCGCCGAGGCCAACCAGTACGTGTTCTACGGCATGGCCATCGCGCTCGCCATCGCGTTCGTGTGCTCGCTGCTGCACCCGGGGACGCGGGTGACGGAGGAGACGGACACGGCGTCGCGGGCGCAGGCGGACCGCTGAAGCGCGGACGCGTCGCCGGCGCGCGGTCCGCGGCCGGCGATCGGCGGCACTCGGTCAGGCGCCGGCCTTCTCCGCCGCGCCGCTGTCCGCGAGAGTCACGGGCGGCACGGGCGTGACCGGCGTGACAGGCGTGACCGGCACGACGGGTGCGACCGGTTCGATCGGCGTGACCGGTGCGGGGACGTCCGCCCCGGCCGGTTCCTCGTCCGGCAGGCTGCGCATCAGCAGCCAGTACCCAAGTCCGGCCACCGTCCCCAGCGCCGCGCACATCCCCCACAGCAGCTCGGCGCCGTAGTGGTCGATGACGAAACCGGCCAGCAGCGGGGCGATCAGCGCGGCGACGGACCAGGACATCGTGTACATCCCCTGGTAGCGGCCCCGGCCGTGCAGCGGGGAGAGCCGGACGACCAGCCCGGTCTGCGTGGGGGCGTTGACGATCTCGGCCAGCGTCCACACGCAGACGGTCAGCGCGTAGACGGCGATGGACCCGGCGAAGGCGGTGAGCCCGAAGCCGTACCCCGCGAGCAGCGAGGAGACGATCAGCAGACGGCGCGGGTCGCGGTGCTCGATGTAGCGGGTGACCGGGATCTGCATCACCACGATCAGCACACCGTTGATCGCGATGGCCGCGCCGAAGTCGGAGGCGGAGAAGCCGTCGGCGCCCATCGCGAGCGGCAGGCCCATGTAGCCCTGCATGAAGACCAGCGAGACGAGGAACGACAACCCGACGACGCCCATGAACCGTCCGTCGCGCAGCACGGTCCCGAGCCCGATCCGCGGCTCCGCGGCGCCCGTGGCGGACTCCTCGGCCGACCGCTCGGGCCGCGACTCCGGCAGCTTCACGAAGACGACGACGGCGCAGATGAGGGTCATCACGGCCTCGCCGAGGAAGCCCGCGAGATAGCTGTACTCGGCGATGAATCCGGCGGCGACGGAGGAGACGGCGAAGCCGAGGTTGATGGCCCAGTAGTTGAGCGAGAACGCCCGCACACGGTCCTGCGGCCGGACGATGTCGGCCATCATCGCCTGCACGGCGGGGCGGGAGGCGTTCGACGCCATGCCGACCACGAAGGCGACGGCCGCGATCGCCACCGGGTGCTGGACGAATCCGAGCACGGCCACGGACACGGCCGTCGAGCTCTGCGCGATCAGCAGGGTGGGCCGGCGCCCCAGCCGGTCGGCCATCACACCGCCGCCGAGGGAGGAGATGACACCGCCGAGACCGTGCAGAGCGACGACGAGCCCGGCGTACGAGGCGGAGTAGCCCTCCTCCAGCGTCAGGTACAAGGCCATGAAGGTGGCGACGAACGCCCCGAGCCGGTTCACCAGCGTGCTCGTCCACAGCCACCAGAACGCCGGGGGGAGCCCCGAGACGCTTTCGCGTACGGCTCTGCGCAGTGCGGCTGTGGACATGTGTCTCCCCCGGGGCCTCGGCAGGCGTGTAAGTGGCTTCGCTGGTATCCGCAAGTTACTTAGCGCGGGGTCCCGGCCGCCACTCAATTGACGTCAGCCGTCAACCGTGGACGCGAGCTGTCCGCCCGGAGGGCTTCCATTAGGCTCGGACACATGGCCGAAGCACCGTACAAGCTGATCCTCCTCCGCCACGGCGAGAGCGAATGGAACGCGAAGAACCTGTTCACCGGCTGGGTGGACGTCAATCTCACCGAGAAGGGCGAGAAGGAGGCGGTCCGCGGCGGTGAGCTGCTCAAGGACGCCGGCCTGCTGCCCGACGTACTGCACACCTCGCTGCAGAAGCGGGCGATCCGCACCGCCCAGCTGGCGCTGGACTCCGCCGACCGCCTGTGGATCCCGGTCCGCCGCTCGTGGCGGCTGAACGAGCGTCACTACGGTGCGCTTCAGGGCAAGGACAAGGCGCAGACCCTCGCGGAGTTCGGCGAGGAGCAGTTCATGCTGTGGCGCCGCTCCTACGACACCCCGCCGCCGCCGCTCGAGGACGGCACGGAGTTCTCCCAGAGCGACGACGCGCGCTATGCCACGATCCCGCCGGAGCTGCGCCCGCGCACGGAGTGCCTCAAGGACGTCGTGGTCCGCATGCTGCCGTACTGGTACGACGGCATCGTCCCGGACCTGCTGACGGGCCGCACGGTCCTGGTCGCCGCGCACGGCAACTCCCTGCGCGCGCTGGTCAAGCACCTCGACGGCATCTCGGACGAGGACATCGCGGGCCTCAACATCCCGACGGGCATCCCGCTGGTGTACGAGCTCGACGCCGACTTCAAGCCCCTCAACCCGGGCGGCACCTACCTCGACCCGGACGCTGCGGCGGCGGCGATCGAGGCGGTCAAGAATCAGGGCAAGAAGAAGTAGATCTGCACGATCACGCCCCCGACCTGCGCACACGGCGCGGATCGGGGGCGTTTTCGCGGCGCGGGCCCCTGGATGCGCGATGAGTCCCGCTGTCATGGCCAGTCTGTATCTCCAGGACGCGACCGACCGCACACCAGGAGAGCACCATGACCGCCACCTACACGTTCGACGTCTTCTCCAGCCTCGACGGCTTCGGTGCCGCCGGCGGCGACTGGACCGGCTACTGGGGCAAACAGGGCCCCGAGCTCCTCGATCACCGGCTTTCCCTGTACGGCGGGGAGCAGCGGATGGTCTTCGGGGCCAACACCTACCGGCTGTTCGCGCAGATGCTGGCGTCGAGCACCGAGGAGTCCGAGGTCCGCGACCCCTGGGTCACGCGGATGAGGAGCCTGCCGGCGACGGTGGTGTCGAACACGCTGGACGGCCCCCTGGACTGGCCGGAGGCGAAGGTCGTGAGCGGTGACGCCGTCGATGTCGTCGCCCGGCTCAAGGAGGAGTCCGACGTACCGCTGCGCTCGCACGGCAGCCTGTCGATGAACCGGGCGCTGATGGCCGCCGGTCTGGTCGACCGCGTCCAGGTGACGCTCTACCCGGTGATCACCGGCCGGACCGGGCTGGACCCGATCTTCCAGGGGGCGGCCGACTTCGACCTGGAACTCATCGAACAGCGGACGCTCGACGGCCACATCCAGGAACTCGTCTACCGGCCCACGCTGCACGGCTGAGCCCGTCGACGGGCTGCCCCCGTCAAGCAGCCGAACCGGCCCGGGAGTTCACTGTTCCGGCCGTGCCTCGACGCGGATCAGTGTCTGCTGGCCGGTGGCCACGAGCGACCGTTCGTCGCCGCGGACGCCGAACACCTCCAGTCGGCAGACGGTGAGGGTGCGTCCGGACTTCAGGACCGTGCCGATCGCCTCGATGTGGGCGCCCAGCGCGGGCGCCAGGAGATTGATCTTGTATTCGACGGAGAGCACCGAGGTGTCCTCGGGAAAGAGGGTGAACGCCGCGTAGCCGCCCGCGCTGTCGGCGATGGCGCTGGTGGCTCCCGCGTGGAAGTAGCCGTTCTGCTGGGTGACCTCGGGCCGGTGGGGGAGGGTGATGTGGACGCGGCCCGGTGCGATGTGCGCGAGGCGGGCGCCGAGGTGGCCCATCAGGCCCTGGCTCTCGAAACTGGCCCGGATGCGCGCCTGCACCTCGGGGCTCGCGGCGTCCTGGTGCGCCTGGTCGTCCACATGCCCTCCAGGGGCGGTCGTCGGTGCCGGTCCGGCGGGCCGAGGTGCGTCCCGCGCCCACGTGCACGGACGAACCCGCCGATGGCGATCATCATGACACCCCTGGTCAGGGCCCGTCCGTACCCTGCGGCCCGTCCGGCACCGCCGTACCGAGCCAGTCCGCGAGCACCCTGAAATCCCCGTCCGTCAGCCCCACGCTCGCGTCCACGCGGTGCAGCAGCGCCGCCCCTCGGTGCTCGGCCGCGACCCACAGGCGGTCCATCGCGCCGATCTCGTCGTCGACCCGGACGAACGGGCGGCCGCCCGCCCACTCGACGACGGTGCGCGTCTTCCAGTGCAGGCCCCGTGGCCCCTCGGGAACGGCATCCGGCCACCTCACCACCGGCAGGGGCGGCAGGCCGAGCCGTGGAGCGACGACCTCGTTCGCGTCGTCCAGCCACGTCGTCGCCCAGACCAACTCGCAGCCCAGCGCGGTCAGACGAGGCCCTACCGAGGGATCGAGGCGTCCCAGCAGCGGGTTTCCCGGATCGGCGGGCGCACCGAAAGCGGAAGCAGGCGGTCCGGAAGAGCGGCCCGGTGACGCTCCGAAGGGGATGAGCGGGCCGTCGACATCGAGGAAGAGGAGGGGGCGTTCCAGCGGGCCGGTCACGGGCAGAACACTAGGCGCGCAACGATCCCGCCATCTCTTGGGCAACCCCCTTCACACCCCGCACACCGGGCATGCGAAGATGCCCTGCCCCGGCAGGCGTCCGGGTGGGAGGGGAACTCAGTGAAATCAAGGAAATTGAGCCGCACGCGCCGCCGCGCGACCATATTGACGGCAGCCGTCGCCTCGGTTGTCGCCGGTGCGGCCATGCTGCCCAACTGGAGTGCCGGCGCGGCCAGTGCCGACAAGGTGGCGGTGGACCCGCAGACCAGGGCCACCTTCCAGCGGCTGGCGGACGCGGTCTTCACCGACCGCACGGACGCCCTCGTGGACCGCAAGCAGAACCCGGGCAAGTCGCCGCTGACGTCCGGCTTCTCCGGCGACGTACGGCTGTCCGAGTCGCTGGAGGACAAGGAGGACTCCGCGCTCTCCTCGCTCCGCAGCCGCAAGTCCCGCCTCGCCACCCTCGGTGAGCGGTACACCTCGGCCAAGACCAGCGTCACCCTCGACAAGGCGCGGACGCGGGGACGTCACGCCACCGTCGACGTCACCGAGACCACGACGCTGACGTACCAGAAGATCCGTGGCGACGAGCCGGGCACCACCGGTTTCCAGGCCCGCCACGAACTCACCTTCGCCGCCGACCGGCAGGGCAACTGGCAGCTGACCGGCATCCGCGACACCGATGACGGCTACATCGCGGTGAACCAGCCCGCCCAGCCGCGCACCGGGGTGACCGCGCGCGACGGCGGCATGCCCGTGGCCACGCGCGCCGCCATCACGCGGCCCGCGCCGGCCAAGCCGAAAGCCCTCAACTCCGGTACGTACAACTACAAGGCCATGGCCGCGTACGCGGAGAAGTACTGGACCAACTACAACACCGCCTACCCCAACTACCACTCGGCCGGCGGCGACTGCACGAACTTCGTCAGCCAGGCCCTGCGGGCCGGTGGGTGGAAGGACGTCCCCGGGACGTCCACCGACTACAAGAAGTGGTTCTCCAACACCACGCGCCAGTCGGACTCGTGGGTCGGCGTGAACGAGTTCTCGTGGTTCGCCCTGTCCTCCAAGCGGGTCACCAGCCTGGCGAACGTCTACCAGATGGATCTGGGTGACGTGATGCAGATGGACTTCGACAAGGACGGGTCCAAGGACCACACCATGGTCGTCTCGTACCGCAGCTCGAAGGGCGTGCCGTACCTGACCTACCACTCCAACAACACGTACCGCAGGTCGGTCGCGAGCATCATCGCCTCGTACCCGAACTCGGCGTACTACGCGTACCGCACCTGATCCGACGCACGACGCGCCTCGGCGTACGGTCACGCACGCCGAGGCGCACAGGCGCAGGTGGACAGAGAAGGGCCCCGTCCGGAACCGGACGGGGCCCTTGTTCGCTGTCGCCGCCGCTAGCCGCAGCAGCCTCCGCACTGGCACGGTGCCCCCGACTGGCAGCCGCAGCCGCAGCCCGAGCCGCAGCCACAGGCACCGAGAACGGGCAGGAACGTCACGTCGGTCTGCCCGCCGGACGATTCCTGCTGAGGGTCGGTCGTGGGGGATTCGGCCATGGGTCCCTCCTCAAGGGCGTACGAGATGTGCCGCCTCTGCCCATGTCATTCCCCCCGGGGCAGGCGCATCAACAGCGCGCGGAGGCACAATCGCCCCCGGCGACTACGCGCCGTCGACCTGCGTCGGCTGCTGGAGCTCGTCCGCGTGCTCGCCCGTGACCAGGTACACGACACGCTTCGCCACCGAAACCGCGTGGTCCGCGAAGCGCTCGTAGTAGCGGCCGAGCAGCGTCACGTCCACCGCCGTCTCGATGCCGTGCTTCCAGCGGTCGTCGATCAGGTGCTGGAACAGCGTGCGGTGCAGCAGGTCCATCTCGTCGTCGTCCGTCTCCAGCTGAAGCGCCAGGTCGACGTCCTTGGTGATGATGACCTCGGCCGCCTTCGCCATCAGGCGCTGCGCCAGCTGACCCATCTCCAGGATGGTCGCCTGCAGGTCCTGCGGCACCGCGGTCTCCGGGAAACGCAGCCGGGCCAGCTTGGCCACGTGCTGGGCCAGGTCGCCCGAGCGCTCCAGGTCGGCGCTCATCCGCAGGGAGGTCACCACGATCCGCAGATCCGTGGCGACGGGCTGCTGCCGCGCCAGCAGCGCGATCGCCCGAGCCTCCAGGTCGTGCTGGAGGTCGTCGACCTTCTGGTCGGCGGCGATCACACTCTCGGCGAGCTTCAGATCGGCGTCGAGCATCGCCGTCGTGGCGCGCCCGATCGCCGACCCGACCAGCCGGGCCATCTCGACCAGGCCCTCGCCGATCGAGTCCAGTTCCTCGTGGTACGCGTCCCGCATGGGATGTCCCTCTTTCAATCCGACCGGGGTCCTGAGTGGTACGGGGGTGTCTCGGACCCCCACGCTCCCACGTTCTGTCCGGAACGCGTCCGGCTCCACCCTCGGAAGTGAACCGGCCCCATCCCCTCGGTGAACTCTGAGCGACGAGTGTTCGAGGTGCCACCCGTTTGGCTGGGAGCATGCTCGTGACCACGCCTAACCTGGAGGCATGGACGTGAACGCGGCGGTTGCCGCAGCGGCAGCGATCGCCGGGTTGTGCACCGGCGTCATCGCCATGCTGGCGTTCCGCTGGAGCGAACGCGACCAGGCGAGACCCACCCGCACCTCTCTGCACACCGACGCCGCGCTGCCGCCCGGCGTCGACACGGTCCTTTCCGTACTCCGCTCCTCCGCGGTCGTCCTCGACGAGAGCGACGCCGTGGTCAAGGCCAGCTCCGCCGCGTACGCCCTCGGCCTGGTCCGCGGCGGCAAGCTCGCGGTCGAGCCGATGCTGCACATGGCACGCGACACCCGGCGCGACGGTGAGATACGGCAGGTCGAACTGGACCTGCCCCGCCGCGGCACCGGCCGCGGCGAAGCCCTCGCCGTCTCCGCCCGCGTCGCACCGCTCGGCTCCCGTCTCGTCCTCCTGCTGGTGGAGGACCTCACCGAGGCACGCCGTATCGAAGCGGTACGACGCGACTTCGTCGCCAACGTCAGCCACGAGCTCAAGACCCCCGTCGGCGCGCTCTCCCTGCTCTCCGAGGCGGTCATGGACGCCTCCGACGACCCCGAGGCGGTCACCCGCTTCGCCGGCCGCATGCAGATCGAGGCGACCCGGCTCACCAACCTCGTACAGGAGCTCATCGACCTCTCCCGGGTGCAGAACGACGACCCGCTGGAGGACGCCGAGCCCGTACGCGTGGACGAACTGGTCGCCGAGGCCATCGACCGCTCCCGGCACCCCGCGTCCACCAAGCAGATCACCATGGCCGTCGGCGGGACCACCGCTCCCGGCGGCGAGGGAGTCACCTCCGACCTGCACATCTGGGGCAACCGGGGCCAGCTCGCCGCCGCACTCGGCAATCTCGTCGAGAACGCCGTCAACTACTCCCCGGCCCGCACCCGCGTCGGTATCTCCGCCCGCCGCATCACCGCGCCCGGCGGCGACCTCATCGAGATCGCCGTCACCGACCAGGGCATCGGGATCTCCGAGAAGGACCGCGAAAGGGTCTTCGAACGCTTCTACCGCGTCGACCCCGCCCGGTCCCGGGCCACCGGAGGCACCGGCCTCGGGCTGGCCATCGTCAAACACGTGGCCGCCTCGCACGGCGGGGAGGTCACCGTGTGGAGCTCCGAGGGACAAGGCTCCACGTTCACCCTGCGGCTACCGGAAGCGGGCGCCGTGCGGGACCGTTCATCCGCCGGACCGGATCGCGTCGACGAGGACGACGACCGGCCCTTCGACAGCGAACCCTCTGACCAGAACACCGTGATCCCTGCCCCGGAGGTCCTTCCGTGACCCGAGTGCTCGTCGTCGAGGATGAGGAATCATTCAGCGACGCCCTGTCCTACATGCTCCGCAAGGAGGGCTTCGAGGTCGCCATCGCGACCACGGGCCCCGAGGGGCTCGACGAGTTCGAGCGCAACGGCGCCGACCTCGTCCTGCTCGACCTGATGCTGCCCGGACTGCCGGGCACCGAGGTGTGCCGTCAGCTGCGCGGCCGCTCCAACGTCCCGGTCATCATGGTGACCGCCAAGGACAGTGAGATCGACAAGGTCGTCGGTCTCGAAATAGGAGCCGACGACTACGTCACCAAGCCCTTCTCCTCGCGGGAGCTCGTCGCCCGCATCCGTGCGGTGCTGCGCCGCCGCGGCGAGCCGGAGGAGGTCACCCCGGCAGCGCTGGAGGCCGGCCCGGTCCGCATGGACGTGGACCGCCACGTCGTCACCGTCTCCGGTGGCAAGGTCGACCTCCCGCTGAAGGAGTTCGACCTGCTGGAGATGCTGCTGCGCAACGCGGGCCGTGTGCTGACCCGTATGCAGCTGATCGACCGGGTGTGGGGCGCGGACTACGTCGGCGACACCAAGACGCTGGACGTCCACGTCAAGCGTCTGCGCGCCAAGATCGAGCCGGACCCGGGTGCCCCGCGCTACCTGGTGACGGTCCGGGGCCTCGGCTACAAGTTCGAGCCGTAGGCCGGCCCGGCCGGAAGGATTCCCCTCCGGACGGCCGTTCCCGGGGTCACGACATGAGGGCGCCCCGCCGGAATCCCGGCGGGGCGCCCTCACGTCCGCTGTCAGTGCTCCGCATCGCCCTCGGTCGAGGCCGAGGAGGAGTCCGAGGGAGTCCCCGGCTCGCCCGACTCGCCGTTGCCCGGCTCGCCCGACGCTCCGGCCTCGCCCTCCGCCTGCTCCGAGGCGGCGTCCGACGGCTCGCTCCCGTGCTCGCCCTCCGGCGCGCCCGGGCTCTTCGACGGCTCCGCGGGAGTCTGCACCGGCGGCTTCGGCAGGACGCTCGGGCCGAAGCCCTGGTAGTAGCCCGCGGCCGGGTGCACGAACGCCTCGAGCTTCACATCGCCGGTCTCGCTGAAGCGGACGACGACGTCCTGCACCCCGCCGATGTTCTTCGTCAGCTCACGGCCGTTCTCGAGGACGGCGGAGGCGTTGCCCTTGCCGCCGACGATGATCGAGCCCTGGGCCGGGACGGTGACCGGGCCCGTGCCCTGGGCCGGGGTCAGCTTCACGGTGCCGTTGACGCCCGGCAGCGTGACCGCGTCGATCGTCTGCGGCTCGGTGTCGTCGTTGAAGATCGTCGCGGAGAAGGTCGCGGGACCGTCGGTGTCGCTCTGCGGCTGGGTGATCACCACCGCGTTCTGGATCTTGATCGCGTCGACCGAGACCTCGGCGTTGTCGGGCCTGACACCGAGCGTCTGCGCGTTCTGGCCCGCGCTGCAGGCGCCGAGCGCGAGGACGGAGAACGCGACGGCGGTGACGGCGAGGGCGCCGCGTCGAAGGCGGGCGCCCCCGGACGGAGTTTGGGGGAGGCTCACGGCGGCGGCATCTCCTTGAACGTTCGGACTGGCTACGGACGGGCCCCCGGCGCCCGGGGGCCTCGGGGAAGGTCGAACCGGCGCAATACCGGCCGGGGCCGCGTCAGTTCGCCGACAGATTACCGAGCCACCGCTCCCGCCCCGCACCCGACCCGCCCCTACACCCGCGACGCGCCGCCCCGGGTGCCGGCGCAGACCCCGCCGGAGCACTTCCGATCAGGCGCATTCGAACGCTGTTCACATATCCGCGATGATCAATTTTCCTGCGCATCCGCATTCCCCGCGAATAGCTCCGGTGATCAATTCCGGATTCCCGGCCGCATCCGTCCGTACGGGTGACCGACCGCCGAACGGAGTACAGGAAGTTCACCACTGGAAACCCGGCAAATCGGGACGTTCGGCCACGTGCGGGGGCCTTGCGCGGTGTGTGACGTGTGCGTTTCCGTCCGTCTGTGCAGCCGCTCCGACCTGCGAATACCTCGTTCCGCAGACCGCTCGCAGCACGTCCACGTTGCAGTTGTCAAGCCCCGAGATATGCCCTGACCTGCGAAAACGCCATTCAGAAGAAGCCGTATCCGTGTTACCCTGGATAGCCACGGAAGGGGTACCTGTCACATGACGTTCAAGGTTGGCGACACCGTGGTCTATCCCCATCACGGGGCCGCGCTGATCGAGGCCATCGAAACTCGCCAGATCAAAGGCGTGGACAAGACCTACTTGGTGCTCAAGGTCGCCCAGGGCGACCTGACGGTGCGTGTGCCGGCGGACAATGCGGAGTTCGTCGGGGTGCGCGATGTGGTCGGGCAGGACGGGCTGGACCGGGTCTTCGAGGTGCTGCGCGCGCCGTACGCCGAAGAGCCGACGAACTGGTCCCGTCGCTACAAGGCAAATCTCGAGAAGCTCGCCTCCGGCGATGTCATCAAGGTCGCCGAAGTAGTGCGCGACCTGTGGCGTCGTGAGCGTGAGCGTGGTCTTTCCGCAGGTGAGAAGCGGATGCTCGCCAAGGCTCGCCAGATCCTGGTGAGCGAGCTCGCGCTCGCGGAGAACACGAACGAAGACAAGGCCGAGGCTCTGCTCGACGAGGTCCTCGCGTCCTGACGCAGCTGCGCCGGATGCAAAGCTGCTATCCACATAGTGCCGCGGTGCCCGCTGACAAGCTGTGACTACAGTTCTGTCGCCGGGCGCTGCGGCATGTTCGTCTCGCGTTCACAGCGGTACCCCACCCTGTGGTGTGCCGGGCCCGGGCGGCTGGCGCAGACCGATGGTCACGGAAGGGTCCGGTCAAGGCGTCGCGCCCGGCACTCCCCCAACCTACGGTCGGGGGTACCCCCAGGCCATACCCATGTCGGCCGAGGAAACAAACCTGCCGGAGTGCAACCGATGTCTGACCAAACGCGTCCGTCCCGTACCGCAGCGGTGATCCCGGCCGCCGGCAAGGGCGTACGGCTCGGCCCCGGCGCTCCCAAAGCGCTCCGCACGCTGAGCGGCACGCCCATGCTCGTCCACGCCGTACTGGCCATGGCCGCATCCCGCGCCGTGTCCCTCGTCGTGGTCGTCGCCCCGCCCGACGACGTCGCCGGCGTGAAGAGCGTCCTCGCCGAACACGCGATGTCCGACCGGACCGAGGTCCTCGTCGTCGCAGGCGGCGACACCCGCCAGGAATCCGTACGGCTCGGCCTCGACGCCCTGCCCGAGGACATCGGCATCGTCCTCGTCCACGACGCGGCGCGGCCCCTCGTGCCCGTCGACACCGTCGACGGCGTCATCGAGGCCGTACGCGACGGGGCGCCGGCCGTCGTGCCCGCCCTCCCGCTCGCGGACACCGTCAAGGAAGTCGAACCCGCCGAGAAGGGCGAACCCGAACCGGTCGTCGCCACCCCCGAGCGGGCCCGGCTGCGTGCCGTGCAGACCCCGCAGGGCTTCGACCGGGACACCCTCGTCCGCGCCCACCACATCGTCCGGCCGGACGGAGAGGGCGCCACCGACTGCGCCGGTATGGTCGAGCGGCTCGGCGGCCCGGTCGTCGTCGTCCCCGGACACGAAGAGGCCTTCAAGGTGACCCGTCCCCTGGACCTCGTCCTCGCCGAGGCCGTACTCGCCCGCAGGAGGGCCAATGACGGCTTCTAGCCACCCGCCCGTGCCCCTCATCGGCATCGGCACCGACGTCCACGCCTTCGAAGAGGGCCGTGAGCTGTGGTGCGCCGGCCTGCTGTGGGACGGCCCCGACGGCGGTCACGGGCTCGCCGGACACTCCGACGGCGACGTCGCCGCCCACGCCGCCTGCGACGCCCTCTTCTCCGCCGCCGGCGTCGGAGACCTCGGTGCCCACTTCGGCACCTCCCGGCCCGAGTGGTCCGGCGCCTCGGGTGTCACCCTCCTCACCGAGGCGGCCCGGATCGTGCGGGCCGAGGGATTCGAGATCGGGAACGTGGCCATCCAGGTCATCGGCGTACGGCCCAAGATCGGCAAGCGCCGGGACGAGGCCCAGAAGGCGCTCGGCGCCGCGGTCGGCGCCCCGGTCTCCGTCTCCGGCACGACCACCGACGGCCTCGGCCTCACCGGCCGGGCCGAAGGGCTCGCCGCCATCGCCACGGCGCTGGTCTACCGGACCCGGGAGCCCGCGTCCCCGTGAACCGCGCCGCCCCCGGGCCCGTCGGCTTCCCCGGGCGTCGCCGGTACGGGTGAACCGCCCGGCCACGGCCCACTCCGGCCCGGCCACGGCCCACTCCGGCCCGGCATCGGGCAGTGCCCCCGGCAAGGCGTCGCACAGGGCCCTGGGCAATGCCTCGTACAACACGTCGTACAAACGTCACGAAGTTGTCCCCGCGGCCCGAAAGGGTCGCGGGGCACTGCCGTGGGCCCACTACCCTTGTTGCGTGACCATTCGCCTGTACGACACCAGCGCCCGGCAGATCCGTGACTTCTCCCCGCTCACGCCGGGCTGTGTCTCGATCTACCTCTGTGGCGCGACCGTGCAGGCCGCCCCGCACATCGGGCACATCAGGTCGGGACTGAACTTCGACATCATGCGCCGCTGGTTCGAGTACCGCGGCTACGACGTCACCTTCATCCGCAACGTGACCGACATCGACGACAAGATCATCACCAAGTCGTCCGAGCAGAACCGCCCCTGGTGGTCCATCGGTTACGAGAACGAGCGCGCCTTCAACGACGGCTACACCGCCCTCGCCTGCCTGCCGCCCACGTACGAGCCGCGCGCCACCGGCCACATCACCGAGATGGTCGAGATGATGCGCGGCCTCATCGAGCGCGGCCACGCCTACGAGGCCGAGGGCAACGTCTACTTCGACGTGAAGTCCTTCCCCGGTTACCTCGAACTGTCCAACCAGGACCTCGACGACCTCCGCCAGCCCTCCGCCGACGGCGAGACCGGCAAGCGCGACCCCCGCGATTTCGCCATGTGGAAGTCCGCCAAGCCCGGCGAGCCCAGCTGGGAGACCCCGTGGGGCCGCGGCCGTCCCGGCTGGCACCTCGAGTGCTCCGCCATGGCGCACAAGTACCTCGGCACCGCCTTCGACATCCACGGCGGCGGACTCGACCTGATCTTCCCGCACCACGACAACGAGATCGCGCAGGCCAAGGCCTACGGGGACGAGTTCGCCATGTACTGGGTGCACAACGCCTGGGTCACCATGGCCGGCGAGAAGATGTCCAAGTCGCTCGGCAACTCGGTCCTCGTCTCCGAGATGGTCAAGCGCTGGCGGCCGATCGTCCTGCGCTACTACCTCGGCACCCCGCACTACCGGTCCATGATCGAGTACAGCGAGGAGGCACTGCGCGAGGCGGAGTCCGCCTTCGCCCGCATCGAGGGCTTCGTGCAGCGCGTCACCGAGAAGGCCGGTGAGGCCGTACCGCCCGCGGACCGGGTGCCGCCCGCGTTCGCCGAGGCCATGGACGACGACCTGGGTGTGCCCCAGGCCCTCGCCATCGTCCACACCACCGTCCGCCAGGGGAACTCCGCACTGGCGGCCGACGACAAGGAAGCCGCCGTCGCCCGCCTCGCCGAGGTCCGCGCCATGCTCGGCGTCCTCGGCCTGGACCCGCTCGACCCGCACTGGGCCGGCGAGACCGACCGCGGCGAAGACCTCCACGGCGCCGTCGACACCCTCGTACGCCTCGTGCTCCAGCAGCGCGAAGCGGCGCGGTCCCGCAAGGACTGGGGCACCGCCGACGCCATCCGCGACCAGCTCACCCAGTCCGGACTCGTCATCGAAGACGGTCCCGACGGGCCACGGTGGACCCTCGGCCCCCGTTGAGCACCCACGCAGATGTGCCGCCCGGCCCGCCGGGCGGCACACTTTCTTACATACGCACGCACGCAGACTTGAAGAAACAGGGAAACAGGTAGTCATGGCCGGGAACAGCCAGCGCAGGAACCGCCGCACGTCCAACAAGAAGGGCGCGCAGGTCGGCAGCGGTGGCCAGCGACGCCGCGGCCTCGAAGGCAAGGGCCCCACCCCGCCCGCCTCCGCCCGCAAGGGCCACAAGAAGAACCGCATCGCCACCGCCCAGGCCAAGAAGGCCGTCGGCCGGCGCCCCGTCGCCCGCCGCGGCGGCAAGGGCACCTCCGAGATGGTCGTCGGCCGCAACCCCGTCTTCGAGGCCCTGCGCGACGGCGTCCCCGCCTCCACGCTCTACGTCCAGCAGTACATCGACAACGACGAGCGCGTACGCGAGGCCCTCCAGCTCGCCACCGGCCGCGGCAACATCAACATCATGGAAGCCCCGCGGCCCGAACTCGACCGCATGACCAACGGGCTCAACCACCAGGGCCTCGTCCTCCAGGTCCCGCCCTACGAGTACGCGCACCCCGAGGACCTCGCGGCCGCCGCCTTCGACGACGGCGAGGACCCGCTCATCGTCGCCCTCGACGGTGTCACCGACCCGCGCAACCTCGGCGCCGTCGTCCGCTCCGTCGCCGCCTTCGGCGGTCACGGCGTCGTCGTCCCCGAGCGCCGCGCCGCCGGCATGACCGCCGGTGCCTGGAAGACCTCCGCCGGCACCGCGGCCCGCACCCCCGTCGCCCGCGCCACCAACCTCACCCGCGCCCTGGAGTCGTACCAGAAGGCCGGACTCACCGTCGTCGGCCTCGCCGCCGACGGGGACCGCGAGGTCGGCGACCTCGCGGAACTCGGCGGCCCGCTCGTCATCGTCGTCGGCAGCGAGGGCAAGGGCCTGTCCCGTCTCGTCGGCGAGACCTGCGACTTCCTCGTCCGCATCCCGATGCCCGGTGGCGCCGAATCGCTCAACGCCGGTGTCGCCGCCGGTGTCGTCCTCTACGAGGCCGCCAAGCGCCGCGCCTGACACCGCATTTCCGCGCTTCCGACGCGTTAACCGGCCAATTCACCAGCCTTGACGGGTCTCGGACAGATAGGGCCCGTCACGGCAGTGTCCTAAGTCCACATCACTCGGTTAGATGAGTGTGGACACCAGAACGCCCCGGCCCGGGTTCGATGATCAGCCTGCGCTGAGCATGGTCAAGGTTGACTGCGATCCCGCGCAGGTCATCGTGAACCACGCCAGCTTCCGGGTGCAGCTCGCCCAGAGCCCGCGCCCCGCACGTGGCCTTGCGCAGACCGCCCTCAGTCCCGTCGTCGGCGCGGCCGGCCGGGTGGTGCGCAGGCGGGCGCCCGTCGTCTGGAGCGGGAAGTCGGCGCCCGGGGACGTCGGCGCCACCGGCCTGCTCCAGGCCGTACGCAACACCACCGCCGAGCGCGACGCCTACGACAGCGACCGCTACGGCAGCGACCGCTACGACACCGGCGCCACGCAGACCATCCCCCGCCTCGATCTCGCCGAGGACACCGAGCCGACCCCCGTCGTCCCGGCCCCCGGCGGCGGCGACCGGCCCCTCCTGCCGCCCATGCGGCAGGCGGTCGGCGCCTACGACTCGTACCACTCCTACGGCCAGGAGCCGTACGAGGACGACGAGTTCGATCTCACCGAGAACGGCGACGACGACCGCCCGCAGCGCCCCGGCGCCGAAACCGTCCGGCACGCCTACTACCCCGGCCGCCGGATGAATCTCGGAGTGGTCCTGCTGCCGCTCCGCGTGTTCCTCGGCTTCATCTCCATCTACGCCGGCATGGGCAAACTGTGCGACCCCGTCTACTTCGACGGCGGCGAACGCGGCTCCATGGTGAAGTGGCTCAACTCCCTTCACCCGTGGGCCCTTGCCGAACCCCTGCGGGACTTCGCCCTCTCGCACCCCGTCGGCGCGGGCCTCACCGTCGCCTTCCTCCAGGTCGTCGTCGGCGTCCTCACCGTGCTCGGCCTCTGGCAACGCGTCGCCGCGGTGATCGGCGCACTCCTGTCGGCCGCGCTGATCCTCACCGTCAGCTGGAAGACCGTCCCCGCCTACGACGCGCCGGACATCATCTACCTCGCCGCCTGGTCCCCGCTGATCATCGCGGGCGCCCCGGTGTACTCCATCGACGGACGCCTCGCGGGCGAGGCCTGGCGCAAGCTCGGCCCCCGCTCCGAACTGTGGGAACTGCGCCAGCGTGTGCTGCGCCGGGGAGCGATCGTCGCCTCCGTCGTCGTCGGCCTCACCCTGCTCATCGGCTCGGTACTCGGCGGAGCCGTCCGCTCCACCGACATGGTCACCGTCCCCGGCCCCAATCAGGACCCGACCAACCACCGCCCCGGCTCCCCGCTGGAGCAGGAACCGACCAGCGGACGCAGCTCCTCCGGCCCGTCCGGCGACGCCGACCGGCCCACCCCGTCCGCGAGCCGCGCCCAGACCCCCGAGCAGGAGAAGTCGACGCCCTCGGAGGAGGCCGTCCGCGAGAGCGGACGTGTCGCCGAACGCCCCAGCCAGACACAGGGAAACAGCCAGGAACAGCCCGGCCGCTCCGAGCCGGCCGAGGAACCCCCGTCCAGCAGCTCGGGCCCCGGCTCCAGCGGCGGCAGCGGCGACGGCTCCGGCGGCGGCGGAGGTGACGGCGGCGGCGGTTCCTCCGGCGGGACTTCCGGAGGCTCGTCGGGCGGATCCGGCGGCGGTTCGAGCGGCGGACGCGTGATCGGCGGCCTGCTCGGCTGACCCGACGAAGAATCACGACGAAGAACCACGACGAAGAACCACGACGAAGAGGCGGGCCCCCGCCAAACGGTGGGCGCCTCGTCGTGGGGTGCGGGGGGGGGGGGCGGGGGGGGGTGCGCCGCGGTCCGGCCCGTCTGGGGCGCCGCGCGGGCGCTGGGGGCCCGGGGGCTTGTCGGGCGTCGGGTCCGGGGCCCTCCGGGCTCGACTCCTCGGGGTCGGCGGCGAACAGG
>NZ_JBHXSL010000006.1:127862-194957 GCF_042714725.1 Streptomyces sp. NPDC058685 | reverse complement strand
GTTGGGGGGCTGGCTCGGATCACCCCACTAATAAACACGACTACCACCCCCCCCTAAAAACCACCACTACGTGGGGGCCACCGGCAATCCGGTGGCCGCCTCTTCGTGGTGTCCGGTCGTGGTGTCCGGGGGGCCTTGAGGGCCCAGTACGTTCCCCAGGGCCCCGGTGGGCTCCGTACGGCGCTGCACGGCCCCGTACGGCCCCGTACGGCCCCGTACGGCCCCGTACGGGCCCGTACGGGGCAGGCGGACGCAGGCCGGGGGTTTGGTTGTGGGGGGTGCGGGAACGCGGCGCCTCAGCGGGCCTGTGCGGCAAGCTCCTTGGCCGCTTCCGTCAGATCCTTCGCCGTGTCGATAGCCCGCCAGTACGCGCCGTTCGGCAGCGGGAACCCGGCCAGACGCCGCTCCCGCGCCAGCCCCGGGAACGTGGTCCGCTCATGGTCGCCCCGGTCCGGCAGAAGCTCCGTGAACGTCGAGGAGAACACATACACACCGGCGTTGATCAGATACGGCGACGGCGGCGACTCGATGAAGTCGGTGATGTGACCGAACGCGTCGGTCTCGACCGCGCCCCACGGGATCCGGGGACGGGCCAGCGCGAGCGTCGCGAAGGCGTCACGCTCGGTGTGGAAGGCCGCCATCTCCCGCAGCGAGAAACGGGTCCAGATGTCACCGTTCGTCGCGTACCAGGGCTCGTCGGGGGCCGGGAGATGCGCGGCGGCGTACTTCAGACCGCCGCCACGGCCCAGGGGTTCGCTCTCCACGACCGTCGTCACCCGCAGCGGCAGGTCCGCGCCGTCCAGCCACTCCTGGAGAACCTCGGCGAGATGACCGCAGGAGACGACGGCGTCCGTCACGCCCTCCGAGGCCAGCCAGGCAAGCTGATGGCCGATGATCGGGGTCCCGGTGCCCGGGATCTCGACCATCGGCTTGGGGCGGTCGTCGGTGTACGGGCGCAGCCGCGAGCCCTGGCCGCCGGCCAGGACCACGGCCTGCGTCGGATACGTAGGCGTTTGCATGCCGTGAACGATATGCGGCGCAGGTGAAGACAGCGCCGCGGGCCGCGGACCGCGCCGGTCAGCTCCCCTGCGTCTGCTGGGCGACGCCGGTGGCGAAGGAGGTGTCGCAGACGGGCTGGGAGTAGGTCTGGGCACGCGTCGGCCCGAACCGGTCCACGGCCGCGCGGCCGAGGGCCTTCGCGATCGACATGCAGTGCTTGGCGAGGGACGGACGCTCCTCCACCTCACGCTGGAGATGGGTCAGGGCGACACTGGGGTCCTTCTCCTGGAGCTCGGCGAGGAGCCGGTCACGGAGAACGTCCTGGGGCGCACGTGACTTGGCGCGTACGGAGACGTTCTGGGAAGAGGCGGTGAGCATCTGCGACTCGCCGGAATGCCCGGCCCACGGCACGCTGGTGACCGCGAGGGTTCCGGAGAGCACCAGGACGACGGGCAGAACGAGAGCGAGAGTGCGGCCGATTCGGCGTGCTGTGTGGGTCACGCGAGCGAGCGTAGCGGTCAGTGATGATTTGGCGACATTTAGTCACTCGCCCGGGGGATGGTTCGACGAAGCTTTTCGAATCAGGTGTTGACGCCTGATGGTGAAATGCCCGATGTGTTGGGTTATTTGTCGACACGCAAAAACGGCCCCGCAGGAACTGCGGGGCCGTTTTCACGAGTTGCGCGCGACGCCGGAGCGTCAGTTGCTCAGACGCTCGCCCGTCGAGGTCGCGAAGACGTGGATCTCACCCGGACGCGGCACGACGTGCAGCTCCGCACCCTTGTCCGGCACGGCACGGCCGCCCACGCGGACCACGAGGTCCTTGTGCTCGCCGCCGACCCGGGCGGAGCCGTAGACGTAACCGTCGGCGCCCAGCTCCTCCACGACGTTCACGGAGACCGCGAGACCCGCGGGCGCGTCCTCGGTGTCCTTCGACAGCGACTTCGCGGCAGCGCCGTTGTGCTCGACGACGTCGAAGTGCTCCGGGCGGACACCGACCGTGACGGTCGTGTCGCCGCGGTCCGCGGCGGCGGTCAGCGCCTCACGCGAGACCGGGACGACGCTGTTGCCGAACTTCACACCACCGTCGGTGATCGGAACCTCGACGAGGTTCATCGCCGGCGAGCCGATGAAGCCGGCGACGAAGAGGTTCGCCGGCCGGTCGTACATGTTGCGCGGCGAGTCGACCTGCTGGAGCAGACCGTCCTTGAGGACCGCCACGCGGTCGCCCATCGTCATGGCCTCGACCTGGTCGTGCGTGACGTACACGGTCGTGATCCCCAGGCGGCGCTGAAGGCTCGCGATCTGCGTACGCGTCGACACGCGGAGCTTGGCGTCGAGGTTCGACAGCGGCTCGTCCATGAGGAAGACCTGCGGCTCCCGCACGATGGCGCGCCCCATCGCCACACGCTGGCGCTGACCACCCGAGAGTGCCTTCGGCTTGCGGTCCAGGTACTCGCTGAGGTCGAGGATCTTCGCGGCTTCCTCGACCTTCTGGCGGATGGTGGACTTGTTGACGCCGGCGATCTTGAGCGCGAAGCCCATGTTGTCGGCGACGGTCATGTGCGGGTACAGCGCGTAGTTCTGGAACACCATGGCGATGTCCCGGTCCTTGGGCGGCAGGTGCGTGACGTCGCGGTCACCGATCCGGATGGACCCGGCGTTGACGTCCTCGAGCCCGGCGAGCATGCGCAGGGAGGTGGACTTGCCGCAGCCGGAGGGACCGACGAGGACGAGGAACTCACCGTCCTGGGTCTCGATCTCGAGCTGGTCGACGGCGGGCTTCTCGGTACCCGGGTAGATCCGGGTCGCCTTGTCGAACGTGACTGTGGCCATGGTGAGGCTGCTCCTTCACCGGCAGGAACGTGCCGGACGATCCGTTGTAAGGGAGTGGTGTAGTCCAGTTCAGCGGACTTGCCGTGACGCTACCTGGCGATGGGTGTTCTGTCAGTAGGGGAGGGGGAGGGAATATTCGGGGGTGAGGAGGTTGGGTGGCAGAGCAACCCACTTTTGACCGTGCCCACCCACGAGGGCGAGCTTCCCGCTTCAACGCTCATTGCCGACCCGGCACGGCCGTCGAGGCCGCACCTGGCCGGTCTTATGGGAGCTCCACGGGCATTCCGGCCGACGGCCCGTCGGTCCGTGACGCACATCGCCGGCTCGTCTCTACGAGGTGAGGAGAATCTCAGGCAGTTCCGATGCCTTGATCACCGCTGGTGCCACTCTCCCCGGGGGCAACGCGGCGGCGACCAGCCAGTACAGCCGCATTCCCTCGTCCCGGAGATTCACGGCCGCGTTCCTGTCACGATCATGCACCGCACCGCAGTTCGCGCAGGTCCATTCCCGTACGGAGACGTCCAGACGCGGCCCCTTGGCGTGGCAGGACGAGCAGCGACGGGTGGACGGGAAGAATCGGTCGACGATCACCAGAGTCCGTCCGTACCAAGCGCACTTGTAGCGCAGTTGCCGCAGCAGTTCGCCCCAGGCGGCATCCTTGATCGCCTGATTCAGTCTTGCCTTCCGTTGCCGGCCCTTGCCGACGGCAGGCCGCAGGAGGTTGGCGACGGCCAGGTCCTCCACCACGAGCACTTGGTTCTCGCGCACGAGGCGGGTGGTGAGCTGGTCAAGCATGTCCCTGCGCACATCGCTGATGAGGGCGTAGAGCCTGGCGATCTTCAGTCTGGCCTTGTTGCGGTTGCGGGATCCCTTCTTTCTGCGGTGAAGCTCCTTCTGGCGGCGGGCCAACTCCGTGGCGTACTTCTTCAACAGCCGCGGGTGGTCGAGCCTCGTGCCGTCGTCCAGTGTCACCAGGCTCGCCAGGCCGAGATCGAGGCCGACGGCCTTCGGTACCCGGCCACCGGGCAGGAACGCCGTCGGGAGTGGAGCGATCCGCTCCTCGATCAGCACCCCCACGAAATACCGTCCGGCCCTGTCCCGCGTCACCGTCAGCTTCAGCGGAACTACTCCGCCGGGCATGGGGCGGGACCAGCGGACGTTCAGCGGAACTGTCTGTTTGGCCAACGTGATCATGCCGGTTCCCGGGCGCTCCGGATCCTCGGTCCAGCGAAAGCCGGTGCGGACAAAGGTTGCCGAGTCCCGGGACCGTCGCTTCGTCTTCTGCTTCGGGTGCTTGGCCGTGTTCTTGAAGAACCGGGAAAACGCGGCGTCCAGGTGCCGCAGCGCCTGCTGCAGCACCGTCGACGAGACATCCTGCAGCCACGACGTCTCCACAGCCCTTCGCCACCCGGTCAGTGCCCGGCACGTCTCGGCGAAACCGACGGACACCCGGTGCTTCTCCCAGGCATCGGTACGGAGGGCGAGTGCTTTGTTGTAGACCCACCGGCAGGCGCCGAATGTCCGCTCCAGCTGAGCGGCTTGTTCCGGCCTCGGGTAGAACCGGTAGCGATAGACACGCTGTTGTGTCCCCGGTTGCTTTGCCCGGCCCTTCAGTGGTTCTGCCGCACGGCCG
This sequence comes from Streptomyces sp. NPDC058685, assembly GCF_042714725.1. NCBI lineage: Bacteria > Bacillati > Actinomycetota > Actinomycetes > Kitasatosporales > Streptomycetaceae > Streptomyces > Streptomyces sp. NPDC058685. Next base: position 190,489 of record NZ_JBHXSL010000006.1, on the reverse strand, counting down.
TGATGCTTTCGGCGGCCGCTGATGCCGAGCGCCTCGCGCTTCACGCGCTCGGCTTCCGCGCCGGCGACGCGCATCGGCTTCTTCAGTGAATCCGCCATGACCCACCCCCCGGTCCGATCGTCAGAACGGCACACCAGTCCGTTCAACGAACGATTGGGCGAGTGGTTACGAAGGTCGAATCTTCTTGGCCGACGGGTTGGGCCGCTGTGTAGAGTGGTCACGCCTTCGCGCGGCCCTGAGCACGCGCAATGCCGCCTTAGCTCAGTTGGCAGAGCGGTTGCCTTGTAAGCTCCAGGTCGTCGGTTCGATTCCGACAGGCGGCTCAGACCACGTCAGTGCCCCGGACCGCATCGGTCCGGGGCACTGGTACGTTCCGGGCCTTTCCGGCGCCCGTCCCCGCTCTAGCCGCGCCCCGACACCCTGTCCGCCAGCGTCGCCACCCGGTCCGTCGCCGTCGTGCGGCCCGTCGATTCGCGGCGGTCCGCGCCGCGGTAGGCCGCGTACATCGCCTGGACTCCCAGCCAGCGCAGCGGCTCCGGTTCCCATTTGCGGACCTTGTGGTTGACCCAGGGGAGCGTCGTGAGGTCCGTGGGGCCCGACTGGCCCGAGTCCTGTTGGATCAGGTCGCGCAGGGTGCGGGCCGCGAGGTTCGTGGTGGCGACGCCCGAGCCGACGTAGCCGCCCGCCCAGCCGAGGCCGGTGGAGCGGTCCAGGGTGACCGTGGCGCACCAGTCGCGGGGGACGCCGAGGACGCCCGACCAGGCGTGGTCGATGCGGACGCCCGCCGTGGTGGGGAAGAAGCGGACGAGGATGTCGCGCAGGGCCTGGACGGTGGCGGGCTGGGTGCGGCCGTCGTTGTCGGTGCGGGAGCCGTAGCGGTAGGGAACGCCGCGGCCGCCGAGGGCGATGCGGTTGTCGGCGGTGCGCTGGGCGTACATATAGGCGTGGGCCATGTCGCCGAGGGCTTCGCGGCCGTCCCAGCCGATGGTGTCCCAGACGGACTGGGGGAGCGGCTCCGTGGCGATCATGGAGGAGTTCATCGGGAGCCAGGCGCGGCGCTGGCCCTTGAGGCCCGCGGTGAAGCCTTCGGTGCAGCGCAGGATGTAGGGAGCGCGGACGGTGCCGTAGGGCGTGACGGCGTGTTTGGGCCTGATCTCGGTGACGGGCGTGGACTCGTGGATGGTGACGCCGAGTGCCGCGACGGTGTCGGCGAGGCCCTTGACGAGTTTGACGGGGTGGAGCCGGGCGCCGTGGGGTGTCCAGCTGGAGGCGACGGCTCCGGCGACGCGGACGCGGTCGGCGGTCTCGCGGGCGCCGAGGAGGGCGCGGTCCTTCTCGCCGAAGGCGATCTCGACGGCGTGGAAGGTCTTGAGGCGTTCGAGTTGGGCGGGGGTGTAGGCGACTTCGAGGACGCCGCCCTGGTGGATGTCGGCGTCGATGTTCTCTTCGGCGGCGGTGCGGACGACTTCGTCGACGGTGTCGTTCATGGCCTGCTGGAGGCGTACGGCCGCGTCGTGGCCGTGGAGGCGGGCGTAGCGGCCGCGGCCGGCGATGCCGTTGTAGAGCCAGCCGCCGTTGCGTCCGGAGGCGCCGTAGCCGCAGAACTTGGCTTCGAGGACGGTGATGTTGAGGAAGGGGACGGCTTTCTTGAGGTAGTAGGCCGTCCACAGGCCGGTGTAGCCGCCGCCGACGATGCAGATGTCGGCGGTGGTGTCGCCGGGCAGGGGCTCCCGCGGTACGGGGAGGCCTTCCTGGGCGTACCAGAACGAGATGCCGCCGTTGACGGTGCTGGTGCTCATGTTGTCCCTGCTCCGGCGAGTGTGCCTGTGTTGTGCGGGGAGGCTACCGGCCGGCCGGCGTGGGGAGGACCGGGGGCCGGGGGAAATCGCTGGGTGGGGGCGGGCGGGGTGTCCGTAGGATCCCGGCATGATCGAGGTTCCGGAGGAGCTGGCGGCGACGCAGTTCACGTACGGCGGTGAGGCCGGGCGGGAGTTCATCGCGGTCCTGCCGGAGCGGGCGGCGGAGTTCCTGGCGCGGTGGGAGCTGACGCGGTCGGGTCCGGCGATGCACGGCTGGTGTGCGCTGGTGCTGCCGGTGGTGCGGCCGGACGGTTCGCGGGCTGTGCTGAAGCTTCAGGCGCTCGACGAGGAGAGCGTGGGGGAGCCGGTCGCGTTGCGGGTGTGGGACGGGGCGGGGGCGGTGCGGCTGTTGGATCATGATCCGGTGACGGGCACGATGTTGCTGGAGCGGCTCGGGGGTGGGGCGCGGGCGGGGGATGCGGCCGGGTCGTGGGTGCATCTGTCGGCCGTCGAGGATGCGCGGGAGGCTGTGCGCGTTCTGGCGGAGTTGCTCGCGCGGCTGACGTCGGTGGCGGCGCCGCCGGGGTTGCGGCGGCTCGGGGACATCGCGGAGCGGATGCTGGCGGATGTGCCGGGCGCGTTGGGGATGCTGGGGGACGAGGGGGAGCGCCGGCTGCTGGCGGACTGTGCGGCGGCGGTGCGGGAGGTGGCGGGTGAGCCGGGGGATCGGCTGCTGCACTGGGACCTGCACTACGACAACGTCATGGCGGGCGGGCGGGAGCCGTGGCTGGCCATCGACCCGAAGCCGCTGGCGGGGGATCCGGGGTTCGATCTGATGCCGGCGCTCGACAACCGTTTCGATCCGGCCGAGACGTTGTGGCGTTTCGATCTGCTGACGGAGACGCTGGGTCTGGACCGGGAGCGGGCGAGGGCGTGGACGCTGGGGCGGGTGTTGCAGAACAGCCTGTGGGATCTGGAGGACGGTGAGGAGGGGCTCCAGGAGTCGCAGATGTCCATCGCGCGGGCGTTGCTGGCGCGTTGAGGGCCGGCCGCCGGGGCGGTGCGCGCCGCGGGGGTGCACGCCGCAGGGGCACTGGTGGCGAGGGTGCGCGGGCCGCGCGGGAACCGGCTGGCGCGGCGCGCGGTCGGGCGTGCAGGCTGATCACATGATTCGTGAAGCCACACCTGCCGATGTGCCCGAGATCCTTGCCATGATCCGTGAGCTGGCGGAGTACGAGAAGGCTCCGCAGGAGGCGCGGGCGACGCCGGAGCAGTTGCACGCGGCGCTGTTCGGCGAGCGCCCGGGGGCGTATGCGCACATCGCGGAGACGGATGAGGGCGCGGTGGTGGGGTTCGCGCTGTGGTTCCTCAACTTCTCGACGTGGACCGGGGTGCAGGGGCTGTATCTGGAGGATCTGTTCGTCCGTCCGGACCGGCGTGGTGGCGGGTACGGGAAGGCGTTGCTGACGGAGCTGGCGCGGATCTGTGTGGAGCGGGGTTATGAGCGCTTCGAGTGGTCGGTGCTGGACTGGAACGCCCCGTCGATCAGCTTCTACGAGGCCCTCGGTGCGAGGCCGCAGGACGAGTGGACGGTGTACCGGCTGACCGGCGAGGCGCTCAAGTCGCTGGGTTCATAGGAGAGTTGTCGCGGTCTACGGCTTGTCGTCCGGGTTGTGGCGCGGGCGGGGTTCGAGGACGACCTTGCCGATGGTGCCGCGGGTCTCCAGCGCGCGGTGGGCGTCGGCCGCGCGGTCGAGCGGGAAGCGGGTCACGGCGGGCCGGAGTCGTCCTGCGGCGGCTTCGGCCAGGGAGCGGGTTTCGAGGGTGCGGATGTCGCCGCCGGCCTTCTCCAGCATCACGGGGCCGAGGACGCCTTCGGAGGTGATGCCGCGTTCGGCGAGTTCCTCGTCGGTGAAGGTCAGCGGGCCGCCGTCGGAGATGCCTTGGCTGGACCAGCCGAAGACGATGTGGTGGCCGCCCTTGCCGAGGAGGTCGACGGCGGCGCGGGCCGCGTCACCGCCGACGGAGTCGTAGACGACGGTGGCGCGGCGGTCCCCGAGGTGTTCGCGGACGAGGGCGGGCCAGTCGGGCCGGGTGTAGTCGACGGCGAGGTCGGCGCCGTTGGCGGTGACGCGGGAGACCTTGGCGGGGCCGCCGGCGAGGCCGATGACATGGGCGCCGGCGTTCTTGGCGTACTGGACGAGCAGGGTGCCGATGCCGCCGGCGGCGGCGGGGACGATGATGATGTCGGCGGGCCCGAGGTCGGTGAACTGGAGGATGCCGAGCGCGGTGCGTCCGGTTCCGATCATGGCGACGGCTTCGGCGGGGTCGAGCGTGTCGGGGATCTCGTGGAGCCGGGCGGTGTCGGTGACGGTGAGTTCGGCGTAGCCGCCCACGGAGCTTCGTCCGGGAGGGGCCCCCTGGACCATGCCGAGGTGGGCGACGACGCGTCTGCCGAGCCAGCTCGGGTCGGTGCCCTCGCCGAGTGCGTCGACGACGCCGGCGACCTCGCGGCCCGGGATGGCGGGGAGTTCTGCGGCGGCGGGGTGGGGGCCGAGGGTGCCTTCGCGCAGGGCGGCGTCGAGGAGGTGCACGCCGGCCGCGGCGACGGCGATGCGGACCTGGCCGGGGCCGGGTACGGGGTCCTCGATCTCCTCGTGGCGGAGGTTCTCGGGCGGGCCGAAGGTGTGGAGGCGGACGGCGTGCATGGCGGGCTCCCCTGTGTCGCGGGCCGGGACGGGTCGCGTGCGGACCCGGGCCGCTGTGGCCCGGATCCGTTCGTGGTCCCCACCCTCCGACCTCAAGTCCGCTTGAGGTCAAGCGACTCCGTGGTGTGCTTGGTGGCGAGGAGTGCGAGGGACGCGGCTTCCAGCCCGCTGTTGAACGACACCTCGGAGAGCAGTCCGGGTGCGGCGACCTGGTCGCCCGCCAGATAGACGCCGTTGCCGCGGTCGATTCCCGGACGGTCGCGCCAGGTGGTGCCGGGCAGGTCGACGGCGCCGGTACGGCCGCTTGCGAGCCCTTCGCGCCGCCAACGGGTCCGTCGGCGCCAGCCGGGAAAGCCCAGGTCGAGGAGGGTTTCGGCATGGGCGATGCCGTCGGCCTTGGACGCGTCGGGTGCGATGGGCAGTTGGCCCTGGATGAGGGACTGCCCGGCGGGGGCGAGGGAGCGGTCCGAGGCGGTGAAGCGTTCCAGCCAGCCGGGGGCGTCGAGGTCGGAGACGACGAACGGGTCGCCTCTGCGGGCGCGCAGCGCGAGGTCGATGAGGACGGTGCGGCCGCTCGGGCCCTTCAGGGTGCTGTCGCCGAGGAGGCGGCGGGCGGCGTCGAGCGAGGTCGCGACGATCACCGGGCCCCTGCGTTCGGGGAGGGCGTCGACGCGTGAGGTGGTCTCGATGCGTACGCCGAGGTCCCAGGCGCGTGCGGTCATCCGCTCGATGAGCTGCCCCCAGCCCCCGCGAGGGTAGTGGGCTTCGGGCGGCAGGGAGGTGGACCGTCGCAGCCGTTCCTGGACGAAGGCGGCGGAGAGCGATCCGGGGTCGTGGTGGAAGAGGGCGACGCCCATCCAGTGGGCCGCGGCGCGGGCGCCCTCCTCGCCGACCCGGCTGCTCGCCCAGGTGAGGAAGTCGCTGTCCACCGGGGCCTGTTCGGGTTTGGTCAGGGCCAGTCGCAGCAGGGCGAGGGGCGGGGTCCTGCGCAGGACGCCGTCGCGGCGGAAGCGGAGCCGGGCACCTTCGCGCAGCGGCGGTGCGGCCACCGGCCCGAGGAGGCCGCGCTGCTGGAGCCAGGTCCAGTGGGGGCCGCGGCGGTAGAGGGCGTGGGGTCCGTCGTTGGTCCGGTACGGGCCTTCGGCGGTGCGGGCGCGGCCGCCGAGGGTGTGGTGGGCCTCGTACAGGGACACCCTGGCGCCGGACTCGGCGGCGGCGAGGGCCGCGGTGAGCCCGGCGAAGCCGCCGCCGATGACGGTGATCTCGTGCATGGCTTTCCTTCCCGTGGGGCGTTCTCGGGAAGGGGACGGATCGGGGAGGCCGATGTGTGACATCGGGGGCGGGTCCCGGCGCGGACCGGGGAGTGCGGGGAGGGTCAGATGCGGGGGAAGCGGGCCTGGAGGTCCCAGATCACGGGGTTGTCCGCGAGACCTTCGTGCATGTCGGCGAGGTCGGCGATCAGGTCGTGGAGGAAGTCGCGGGCCTCGCGGCGCAGCTCGCCGTGGCCGAAGGTGAGGGGAGGTTCGTCGCGGGGCATCCAGTCGGCCTCGACGTCGACCCAGCCGAAGCGCCGCCGGAAGAGCATGCGGTCGGCGGATTCGGTGAAGTCCAGTTCGGCGTGCTGGGGTTTGGCGGCGCGGCTGCCGAGCGGGTCGCGGTCGATGCGCTCGACGATGTCGCACAGGGCCCAGGCGAAGTCGAGTACGGGCACCCATCCCCAGGCTGTGGACAGCTCGCGGTCCTCTTTGGTGTCGGCGAGGTAGACGTCGCCGCTGAAGAGGTCGTGCCGCAGGGCATGGACGTCCGCGCGGCGGTAGTCGGTCTGCGGGGGGTCCGGGAAGCGCCGGGAGAGGGAGTAGCCGATGTCGAGCACGGCTCGATGGTGTCACGGCGGCGGGGCGCGCGGTTCCGGGCGGCCGGGGGAGGCGGTCCGGGCGCGCGGTTCCGGGCGGCCGGGGGAGGCGGTCCGGGCGGGCGGTTCCGGGCGGCCGGGGGAGGCGGTCCGGGCGGGCGTCGGAGCGCGGCAGCGGTGGGGAGGCGGTCCGGGCGGGCGCGGTGGGGCCGCGGGTGAGGGGTGGGGGCGCCGGCCCGGGTGACGGCTTATGGCAGCAGGCGCTGTTCCTTGGCCACGGCGACCGCTCCCGCCCGGGTGTCCACGCCGAGCTTGGCGTAGATACGGCCCAGGTGGGTCTTCACGGTCGCTTCGCTGATGAACAGCGCGCGGGCGATGTCGCGGTTGGCGAGGCCGCGTGCCAGCTGCCCGAGGATGTCCCGCTCGCGGTCGGTCAGGGTCGGCCGGCCGGTGCCGCGCATGCGGTCCATGACGCGGACGGCGACCGGGGCGGAGAGGGCGGTGCGGCCTTGGGCGGCGGCGTGGATCGCCGAGAAGAGTTCTTCGGGCCGCTCGGCCTTGAGGAGGTAGCCCGTCGCGCCGGCCTCGATGGCCCGGGTGATGTCGGCGTCGGTGTCGTACGTGGTGAGGACCAGGACGTGGACACCGGGTGCGGCGATCCGCCGGGTGGCCTCCACGCCGTCGATGCCGGGGCCGAGCTGGAGGTCCATGAGGACGACGTCGGGCCGGAGCTTGGCGGCGGCTGCGACGGCTTCCTCGCCGCTGCCCGCCTCGCCCACGACCTCGATGTCGGGCTCGCTGGCGAGGAGGGCGAGCAGCCCGGCGCGTACGACGGCGTGGTCGTCGCAGAGCAGGATCCGTACGGCGGTCATGGGCGCTCCCTCTCGAAGCGGGCTGCGGTCACGGGTACGCCCGGGGTGGGCGTGCGGGGGCCGTGGGCGCTGGCCTGTGAAGCGCACGCCGTCGGGCCGTCCCGTACAGCTCGCCTTCGCGGCGTACCGCGGTCACCGGTCCTCCAGCGGGATCGACGCGGACACCACCGTGCCCTCGCCGGGGGCCGACTCGATCGTCAGGGTGCCGCCCAGCTGCCGCACCCGCGCGCGCATCGCCGCCAGGCCGTGCCCGCGTTCCCCGGACGGCACGTCCGCCGGCGGGGCGAAGCCGTGGCCGTCGTCCGCGATGTCGAGCACCACCTGGTCGTCCAGGTGGCTGAGGGTGAGCGTCGCGGTGGAGGCGCTCGCGTGCTCGGTCACGTTCGCCAGCGCGCCCTGGGCGATCCGCAGCAGCGCCGACTGCACGCGGTCGGGCAGCGGCACCGGAGTCCCGTCGAGATGGAGGCGCACCCGCAGGGTGCCGGTGGACTCGCGCAGGGCGAGGGTGCGCAGCGCCTCGGCGAGTCCGCCGCCCTCGGCCAGGTCGGCGGGTGCGAGGTCGTGCACGAAGCGCCGGGCTTCGGCGAGGCTGCGTTCCGCGATCGACTCGGCGGTACGGACGTGGCCGCGGGCGGTCGCCGGATCGCTGTCCCAGGTGCGTTCCGCGGCCTGGAGGAGCATCTGCTGGCTCGACAGGCTCTGCGCGAGGGTGTCGTGGATCTCCATGGACAGCCGCTCGCGTTCGGCGAGCGTGCCCTCGCGGCGTTCGGTGGCGGCCAGGCGTTCGGCCTGCCGCCGCATGTGGAGGAAGACGGCGGTGGCGAGGACGGTGACGGCCGGCGGTACGAGGAAGAGGTTCGGGTCGACGGCGTCGGAGATCCGCCACTCGGCGATCATCACCAGAGCGCACAACAGGCCGACGAGCGCGACGGCCGCGCGGGTGGGCAGGGTGTGCAGAACCGTGTAGATCAGGGGGACGGCGCACCAGGCGAAGCTGGGGGCGAGCAGCACGATGACGACCCAGCAGGTGACGACCGCGCCGAGCAGGACGACGGCGGGCCGCCCCGGGCGCCGGGCGGTCAGCCGGTGGCCGGCGAGCTGGAGGACGGCGAGGGTGATGCCGAGTCCGACGATCCACGGCAGCCGCGGGCTGTCGGGGTGCTTGAGGAGATAGCGCAGCAGCGATCCGGCGAGGAGGGCGAGGAAGGCGGTGTTCATCACCGTCGCGAGCCACCGGTCGTCCGCGTCCCGGCCGCCGCGGTCGTCCCCGGCGCCGGAGCCCCGGCTGTCGGGAGCCCTCTCGTCGGGGGCCCGTCCGGCGGCGGGCGGTGCGTGCGACATCGTCTTCTCTCCCGGGGGTCTCCTGGTGGGCCGGCTCGTCCTTCTTCTTCGCGCTTCTTCGCATCGTGACCCGGCGGGACCGTCCCCGCATCGACCGATCGGCTGACCCGGCCGTCATCCATCATGCCTGCGTTCACCAGCCGGTACGCCGACCTTCGGCCCCCGGATGCGGCCCGAGGATCGATGGCAGAGGGGGACGCCTCCGCTTCCCCGCCCTTCTCCGTACTCACCCCAGGAGCCGACGATCATGAAGAAGATGTCTCTGCGTGCCCGTGTCCTGACCGGCGCTGTCGCCGCCGCCGCGCTCGGTGCGGGAACGTTCGGCGCGGTGACGGCGAACGCCTCCGCGCCGGCCGCCGAGTCGCGCGCCGCGGTGAGCGCCGACCCGGCGAACCGCAACCTCCAGCAGTCCACGCATCTGACCGTCGACGCGGCGGCCAGGGCCGCGCAGGCCGCGCTGGACGCCGCCGAGAAGGCCGGACAGCGCGTCACCGTCGCCGTCGTCGACCGCAACGGCAACACCCTGGTCACCCTGCGCGGTGACGGCGCCGGTCCGCAGTCGTACGAGTCGGCGGAGAAGAAGGCGTTCACCGCGGTCTCCTGGAACGCGCCCACCTCCGAGCTCGCCAAGCGCCTGGCGCAGGCCCCCAACCTGAAGGACATTCCCGGCACGTTGTTCCTCGCGGGCGGTGTCCCGGTGCAGGCCAAGGGCGCTCCGATCGCGGGCGTCGGCGTGGCCGGAGCGCCGAGCGGCGATCTGGACGAGCAGTTCGCCGCGGCGGGCGTGGCGGCGCTCGGCCGCTGACGAGCACGGCGGGCGCGGCGGTGGAGGCGGTCGCTGAAGGGCCACCAACCGGCCCGCACGACAGGGGAGTTGACGCCGGACATGCCGGGCGGCCCCTGGTGGTCGGTACATGTCCCGCGCCTAGGATCGGGACATGTACCGAAGACACCTCTTTCCGGTCGCGATGTCCGCAGCCGCGGCGCTGCTGCTCACGGGTTGCCCGGGCCCGCACGGCGACGGGCATCCGGAGGTGCACGGCAGGCCGGGGGCGGCCGGAGCGGGTGATCCGCTGTTCGCGAAGCTGGGCAACGGCGGCTACGACGTCGGCCATTACGGTCTGACGCTCGACTACGACCCGGCGACGGGCCGGCTCGCGGGCACCGCCGACATCATCGCGACCGCGACGCAGGACCTCAGCGCCTTCAACCTCGATCTGCACGGGCTCACCGTCGACAGCGTCACGATCGGGTCCCGCAGGGCGAAGGCCGACCGGGCGGGCGACGAGGTGACGGTGCACCTGGACAGGGCCGTGCCCAAGGGGGGCCGGGTGCGGGCGCTCGTCCGCTACTCCGGCACCCCCCGGACCGTCGTCGACGTCGACGAGGCCGAGGAGGGCTGGCTTCGGACCGCGGACGGCGCGCTGGCGGTCGGCCAGCCGGCGGGCTCGATGGCGTGGTTCCCGGGCAACCACCACCCGAGCGACAAGGCCACGTACGACATCAGGATCACTGTGCCGAAGGGGCTCCAGGGCATCTCCAACGGAGTGCTCCACGACCAGCACTCCACGGGTGACAGGACCACGTTCTTCTGGAAGTCCGAGCATGCGATGCCGTCGTACGCGGCGACGGTCGCGATCGGCCGCTACGACCTGACGCCGTCCGCGCTGCCCCGCACCGGTCAGCCCGTCATCACGGCGGTCGACCCGGAGGTGGCGGAGGAGTCCGAGGAACTGCTCGCCCGGATCCCCGAGATGATGAACTGGTCGGCGAAGACGTTCGGCCGCTACCCCTTCGGGGCCTTCGGTGTGATCGTCGTCCCCGACGGCGAGGTGGACTACGCCCTGGAGACGCAGACCCGACCTGTCTTCCCGGCGGGCGAGTTCGACGCGGGGACCCTCGTCCACGAGATCGCCCACCAGTGGTACGGCAACTCCGTGACGCCGAAGACGTGGAAGGACATGTGGCTCAACGAGGGCTTCGCGACCTACGCGCAGTGGCTCTGGGACGAGGACAACAACGGCGTACCGGCGCAGGAGAGCTTCGAGGAGGCCTTCGCCGACGACGCCAACTGGGCGTTCCCCGCGGCCGATCCGCCGACCGCGGCGCACATCTCCGAGGACCCGGTGTACTGGCGGGGCGCGATGGTCCTGCACAAGGTCCGCGAGGCGGTGGGCGACCCGGTGTTCTTCAGGATGCTGCCGCTGTGGGCGCAGACGCGGATGTACGGCAACGCGTCGACCGCCGACTTCACGTCCTATGTGGAGAAGATGTCGGGCAAGGATCTGGACGCGGTGTGGGACACGTGGCTCTACGGCGAGGAGAAGCCGGACGCTCCGTGACGGCGGGCGCGTGAGTTGGGCGATGGACGTCCTGGCTCTCTGTGTACGACGGAAGCCCGCGGCCGGTGCGGCCGCGGGCTTCCCCGCCGAGGCGGACGTCGGACGTCGACGGTCGGCGTCAGAGGTTGACGCCGAAGTCGCGGGCGATGCCCTCCAGGCCCGAGGCGTACCCCTGGCCGACCGCGCGGAACTTCCACTCCGCGCCGTTGCGGTACAGCTCGCCGAAGACCATCGCGGTCTCGGTGGCCGCGTCCTCGCTCAGGTCGTAGCGCGCGAGCTCGGCGCCGCCGGCCTGGTTGACGATACGGATGTAGGCGTTGCGCACCTGGCCGAAGTTCTGGCTGCGGGTGACGGCGTCGTAGATGGAGACCGGGAAGACGATCTTGTCGACGTCGGCGGGCAGGCCCGCGAGGTTGACGTTGATCTGCTCGTCGTCGCCGCCGCCCTCGCCCGTGCGGTTGTCGCCGGTGTGGACGATGGTCTGGTCCGGCGTCGCCTTGTTGTTGAAGAAGACGAAGTGGGCGTCGGAGGCCACCTTGCCGCCGGGGTTGACGCCGATCGCGGAGGCGTCGAGGTCGAAGTCGGTGCCGGTGGTGGTGCGGACGTCCCAGCCGAGGCCGACCGTGACGGCGGTCAGGCCCGGTGCCTCCTTGGTGAGCGAGACGTTGCCGCCCTTGGACAGGCTTACTGCCATTGGGATGTCCCCTTCGTGTTCGAGTGTGCGGGCTTCGAGCCCTCCCGAAGCTACCGTCACCCGACATAACGCGGGCAGGGGACTGCGAGGTTCCATACGAAGAGGTTCCCTGTGGATTCCGTACGGAAGCGGTCGGTCGGGTTACGCCTGTTTCCGCCGGGTTCCGCCGATTTCTTCGAGGTTCGCCACCGTGCTCCGGCGTGCTCGGCCGGATTCCGCGGGATTCCGCGGGATTCCGCCGGACGGCGTCGAAAACGGGGTGACGTGAACGGCGCGGGCACGCGACCATGGACACATGTCCGGGCCCTACATCATCCGCGGTTCGGTCTCCCTGCCGGAGGCCGAGCTCATCTGGCGTTTCTCCCGGTCGTCCGGGCCCGGCGGCCAGCACGTCAACACCAGTGACTCGCAGGTCGAACTGCGCTTCGACCTGGCGAAGACGGACTCGCTGCCGCAGGTGTGGAAGGACCGCGCGCTGGAGCGGCTCGCGGGCCGGCTGGTCGGCGGTGTGATCGCGGTCCGCGCGTCCGAGCACCGCTCGCAGTGGCGCAACCGGGAGGCGGCGGCGGTCCGGCTGGCGGCACTGCTCGCCGAGGCGACGGCGCCACCGCCGAAGCCGCGGCGGGCGACGAGGATTCCGCGCGGGATCAACGAGCGGCGGCTGCGGGAGAAGAAGCAGCGGGCGGAGACGAAGCGGGGCCGCACGGGACGGGACTGGTAGTTCCGGACCCGGACCCGGGCCGGTTGCCGGACGCGCAGGGCCGCGCTCCTCGGTACCGCCCCGCGGGCCGTGTCCTCGATCGCCGGACGGGCGGGGTGTGCCGGCGGTGTCCTCGATCGCCGGACTCGCGTGATGGGCGGCTTGTGTCACGTGCCGGACGGGCTTCATCCGCGGCCGGTGCGCTCACGTGCCCGACAGGTCGGCGCACGGCGAGCCCGGCGCCCTCAGCTCAACTGGCGGTACCTGCCCCGGAAATACGTCAGCGGGCCGCCATCCCCGCTCGGCAGACCCGCTTCCAGGACCCGGGCGATCACCAGGGTGTGGTCGCCCGCCACCACCCGCTGTTCCGTACGGCACTCCAGCGTCGCGAGCGCCCCGCCGACCAGCAGCGCACCGCTCACCTCGCCCCGGACGTACGGGATGTCCTCGAACAGCAGCCGGTCGCTGATCCGTCCTTTCATCGCGAAGCGGCCCGCGATGTGGCGCTGGTTCTCGGACAGCACCGAGACCCCCCACAGCGGCTGTTCCGCCAACAGGTCGTCCATCCGGGAGCCGTTGCGCAGGCTCACCATCACCAGCGGGGGTTCCAGCGACACCGAGACGAACGCCGTCGCGGTCATGCCGACGTCCTCGCCGCGCGGGCCGTCGTCGGCGTCGTACGCGGTCACCAGCACCACACCCGCGGCCAGTCGGGACATGGCTGCGCGGAAATCCTCGTTCGTCACCCCCTCAGGATGGGGGATGACGGCGGGCGCGGAGGCAGGGGTCGTCGGAAGCACACCGGGAACGCTAACCTCGGCCGTCCCGGACCCGCATCGGGCCCGGGGACCAGGCAGGACCTAGGTCCAGCGGCCGGGATTTGCGTTCCGGGAAGGCCGGGAAAGTCCGAGCGCACATCCACCCGCCACCGCAACCCCTGGTCATTTGATGTGACTTGAGTCACAGAGTGCACTATTTGTTGACCCTGTGTACCGAGTGGACAGCTCGCTGTGATTCAGTGGCCGTGATACCGCAACGAGAAGGCCGATCAGAACTCTGGAGTTTGCTGTCGAGGTCTCGGGGAGAGCGAGCATGGAGACCGAGTCGGAGCCCTACGTCCGTCTTGCGACCCTGCGGCAGCTGCACAAGGTGGTCGCCGACCTCAACACGGCCCGCAGCCTGGCCGACACCCTGCAGACCGTCGCCGACGGAATCGTCGCGGGACTCGGGTACGAGCTGGCGTGTGTGAACCTCGTACGGCCCGACGGTGACCTCGTGGTCGCCGCGTTCGCCGGCAGCGCCGCCGCCGAGGCCCTGATCACCGGCCGGGTCGGCTCGCGACCGTCGTGGGAGCGCAGGCTGTCCATGGGCGAGGCCTGGGGCGAGCTGCGGTTCATCCCGCACACCGAGGGCTGGGTGCTGATCGAGGACGACGTGCCGCAGTGGCACACCGAAGGTCCCGATCCCCGCTTCGAGGACGAGTGGCACCCCCAGGACCGGCTCTACGCGCCGATGTACGCCTCGGGCGGGGGCCGTGAACTCCTCGGCGTCATCTCGGTCGACCGGCCGCGCAACGGCCGCCGGCCGGGTCCCTGGGGCCAGGAAGCCCTCCAGATGTACGCGTCCCAGGCGGCGATTGCGATCAGCAACGCCCGGCTGCGAGCAAACATGCAGCGGGCGCTGGTCCGCCTCGAACGCGAGCAGCAGGCGCTGCGCGCGAGCGAGGAGTCGTTTCGCCAGGCGTTCGAGTACGCGCCCAGCGGCATGGCGATCGCGGAGATGGGCGGCGACCAGCACGGCAGGCTGCTGCGCACCAACGACGCGCTGTGCCGGCTGCTGGGGCGGCCGGCGTCGGCGATGCGGCGCTACTCCTTCGCCGACCTGGTGCACCCCGAGGACGTCGGCACACTGCTGCGGACCTCCGCCGAGGGCGGGCGGGCCGAGCTGCGGCTGGGGCGGCGGGACGGTTCGTACGTCTGGGTCTCACTGCGGAACTCCGTGGTCGCCGACACCGCCGACGGGCCGCGTTTTCTGCTCACGCACGTCGAGGACATCGAGGATCGCAAGCGCCACGAGCTCCAGCTGGCGCACCGGGCCTCGCACGACGCGTTGACCGGGCTGCCCAACAGCGCCGAGCTGCGGTCCCGGCTCAGTTCCCGGCTGTGCGAGCGGCCGCACGGGGCGCGGGAGGCGGCGATCGAGGCGCTGGACGCGGCGTACGACGCCGACCCCGACACGATCTTCCACACCGAGGGCTTCGACTTCGGGCCGGTGGGCGTCCCGTACGACCACCATGTGCACACGATCGCGCCGGACAGTGAGATCGACGACGGTACGAAGGGGCTCGCTGTTCTCTTCTGCGACCTGGACGGCTTCAAGTCGATCAACGACCGGTTCGGGCACCAGACCGGGGACGCGGTGCTGGTGGAGGTCGCGCGCCGGCTGACGACGGGTGTGCGCGAGGGAGACACCGTCGCGCGGCTCGGGGGTGACGAATTCGTCGTCCTGGCCGACGGCCTGGGAGCGGCGGACGCCGCTGACCTGGCGGTTCGCCTCCGGAACGCCATCATCCTGCCGATCCGGGTGGACGGCCGGGGTGTGCGGGTCGGGGCGAGCTTCGGCATCGGCTGGGCGAGCTGCGGGATGTCCGTGGACGAGGTCCTGCAGTCCGCCGACCAGCGGATGTACGTGGAGAAGCGGTCCCGGGCGAAGGTGCACCGCCGCGCGGGCTGAGGGTGAGCGGGCGCGCCGGCGGACGATGGGCGGACGGGCCGGATGAGGCCAAGGCCACCCATGTGGTTACTCCGAACCGGGTAGGCTCGCCCGCGTCGGCGTTGTGCTGACGAGATGGTGAGGAGTGACTAGGGATGACGGCCGCGAACAACGGCGCGAGCACGCCCGAGGACGACGATCCGTTCGGCTACCTCTACGAGGACGGCCGGGCAGCGGGCGCGACACCGCCTGGACAGGGCCGCGGTTACGGCTACCCGGGTCCGGCGGCGCAGCCCGGCGTCCCCAGAACCTCTTACAACCAGGTACGGACGGTCGGCGAGCGCCAGTACGGCCAGCAGGTCCCGCAGCAGCAGACGTATGCGCAGCAGGGCCAGCCGACGGCGCAGTACGCGGCCCCGGAGACCTACCCCGGCGGCGCGCCCACCCGCCAGACCCCGCTCCCGGGCACCCCGAGCCACAGCGGCGGCCACGGCGGCGGCCGCAGCGGCGGCCCGAACACCAAGGGCCTGCTGATCGGCGCGATCGCGGTGGTGGCGGTCGTGGTGATCGGCATCGCGGCGGCGCTGATGACGGGCGGCGGCGAGGACGACAAGGCGGACGGCTCGGGCAAGCCGGGCGGCGACGCGACGGCGGGGGAGTCGGTGGAGCCGAGCGGTGAGGCGTCGGACCGTCCGGCGGACCCCCCGCTGCCGAAGCAGGACGCGGCGACGCTCCAGCTCGGTGCGCCCGCGGTGCTCGCGAAGGACATCAAGGGCGCGGAAGGCTCCGGCGGCGCTTATGTCACCGGGTTCAACGCTCCGGGTGCGTCGGTCACCTGGAAGGCGAGTGTCGGCGAGGAGAAGACGTACCGCCTGTATGTGCGTTACGCCATCCCCGCGCAGGACGCCAATGCCACTTTGACCGTGAACGGTAAGGCGAACACCAATCCGCTGGGCCTGAAGAACTTCGTCAAGTCCTCGGACCCGAACTGGGAGAAGAACTGGCAGACCACATGGGCGCCGGTCAATCTCCAGAAGGGTGAGAACGAGATCAAGATCTCGTGCGAGGCGGGCAATCAGTGCAACGCCATCCTCGACTGGCTCCAGGTCAGCGACGGGCCGATCTAGGCTCCCGAAGGCGCTCCGCCCGGACAGCCCGGGCGGGGCCGAGTGATGGCCCCGGACCCGGCCCGGCTGTCACAGCAGCCCCAGGAACCCCGCCACCGTCGCCGACATCGCCTCGCGTGCCGGCGCCAGATACTTCCTCGGGTCCACCGTCTTCGCGTCCGCGTCCAGGAACGCGCGTACCGCTCCCGTGAACGCCGTGTTCAGGGCCGTGCCGACGTTGATCTTGACCATGCCCGCTGCCACCGCCGCGCGGATCTCCTCGTCCGGGACGCCCGACGAGCCGTGCAGGACCAGGGGGACCGGGACCGCCTCGCGCAGGGCGGTGATCAGGGCGTGGTCGAGTGTCGCCGTGCGCTGTGTCATCGCGTGGCTGGAGCCGACCGCGACCGCCAGTGCGTCCACTCCCGTCGCCGTCACGTAGGCCGCTGCCTCCTCGGGGTCGGTCCGGACGCCGGGGGCGTGGGCGTCGAGCGGGGCCTCGCCCTCCTTGCCGCCGACCTTGCCCAGTTCCGCCTCGATCCACAGGCCCCGTTCGTGGGCCCAGCGCACCGCGTCCTCCGTGGCCTCGATGTTCCGTCCGTGGGCGAGCCGTGAGGCGTCGTACATCACCGAGCTGAAGCCCTCGTCGGCTGCCGACCGCAGCAGGGATCCGGTGACGACATGGTCGAGGTGGAGCGAGAGCGGGGCGGAGGAGGCGCGGGCGACGGCTGCCGAGGCGGCGGCGATCGCGGAGAGGGTACCGCCGTGGAACTTCACCGCGTTCTCGGAGATCTGGAGGATCGCGGGCGCTCCCGCCGTCTCCGCTCCGGCCGCGATCGCCTCGGCGTGCTCCAGTGTGATGACGTTGAAGGCGGCGATACCGCGGCCTTCGGCCGCCGCGGCCGAGACCAGGTCACCGGTGTTGACGAGGGGCATGGTGCGTCTCACTTCCCGGGCGCCTGGCCCGATTGTCCGGGCCGCTGCCCTGGTGGTGGCTCACGCCGCGGTCACGTGTTCGGTCACGGTGACGCGCGGCAGCAGATCCTCGTACGCGGCGGGGTCGAACTCCCCTGCCGCGGGGGCCAGTACGGTCGCCGCCGACAGGGCGACCGCGCGGGCCAGCCGGTCCGGCCAGGGCAGTCCCTCGACGAGTCCCGCGAGCAGGGCCGCGACCACCGAGTCCCCGGCGCCCGTCGGGTTGCCCTGGACGGGAGCCGGCGGAGCGGCCTGCCATATGCCGTCCGGGGTGGCCGCGAGCAGGCCGTCGGGGCCGAGCGAGGCGACGACGGCGTGGGCCCCGCGGCGGCGCGCGTCCCGGGCGGCGCGCAGCGGTTCGCGGGAGCCGGTGAGCCGGGCGAGTTCGTCGGCGTTCGGCTTGGCGAGGTCGGGGCGGGCGGCGATGCCGCGACGCAGCGGTTCGCCGCTGGTGTCGAGGAGGGTGGGGACGCCCGCGGCGCGTGCTCGGCGGACGAGTTCGGCGTACGCGCCGACGTGGATGCCGGGCGGCAGGCTGCCGCACAGCGCCACCGCGTCGGCGTCCCGCAGGAGGGTCTCGTAGGCGGCGAGGAAGGCCGTCCACTCCGTGGGCGTGACGGTCGGGCCCGCTTCGTTCAGCTGAGTGGTGTCGCCGGTCGCGGCGTCGACGACGGCGACCGTACGGCGGGTGCTGCCCTCGATGGGCACGAGCGCGTCCCGCGGCGGCAGTGGGGCGAGCAGTTCGCGCAGGACGGTGCCGACGGATCCGCCGGCGAAGCCCGTGACGACGCTCTCGTGGCCGAGCGCGGCGAGCACCCGGGCCACGTTGAGCCCCTTGCCGCCGGGGCGTTCGCCGACCCGGTCGACGCGGTGACTGGTGTGCGGGGTGAGGGCGTCGACCGTGTAGGTGATGTCGAGCGCGGTGTTGAGCGTGACCGTCAGGATCACCCGGTGACACCCCTTCGGAACGCGTGAGCCGTGTCCGTACGGGTCCTGATCATGCCAAACGCAGGGCGGTCGGCCCAGTCCCCCGGCCAACCGCCCTGCCATGTTCCGTAGTGAAATGCCGCTACTTCGGGTCAATCACCCATTCGCCCTTGCGCATCACGCCGACCAGCGTGAAGTCCTCGTCCAGCACCACGAGGTCCGCGTCCTTGCCGGGTTCCAGCGAGCCGATCGTGTCGTCCATGCCGAGCAGCTTCGCGGGGTTGGCCGAGATCGCCCGGACGATGTCCTCCACGGGCAGCCGGTCCACGATCGCCGCGCGCCGGAACGCCGTGTCCAGAGTGAGGGTGGAGCCGGCGATCGAGCCGCCGTCGACCAGGCGGGCCACTCCCTCGGTGACGTCGACCGCGAGCGGGCCGAGCTGGTAGCGGCCGTCACCGAAGCCCGCGGCGTCCATCGCGTCGGTGATGAAGGCGACGCGGTGCGCGCCGGCGCGGTGGAAGGCGAGTTCGAGGGCGGCGGGGTGCAGATGTGTGCCGTCGTTGATCAGCTCGACGGTGACCCGCTCGTCCTCCAGCAGCGCGGCGATCGGTCCGGGCGCGCGGTGGCCGAGCGGCGGCATCGCGTTGAACAGGTGGGTCGCCACGGTCGCGCCCGCCTCGATGGCCTCGACGGTCTGCTCGTAGGTCGCGTCGGTGTGCCCGATCGCGGCGATCACGCCGTGGTCGGCGAGCAGGCGTACGGAGTCGATGCCGCCGGGCAGTTCGGTGGCCAGCGTCACCATCCGGGCGGCGCCGCGGGCCGCGTCGACGAGCCTGCGCACCGAGGCCGGGTCCGGGTCGCGCAGCAGTTCCTCGCTGTGTGCGCCTTTGCGGCACGGCGAGATGAACGGTCCTTCGAAGTGGATGCCCGCGAGGTCGCCCTGCTCGACGAGTTCGGACAGGAACCCGGCGCGGCGGGCGAGGAAGTCCATCTCGCCGGTGACGGTGGAGGCGACGAGCGTGGTCGTGCCGTGCTCGCGGTGGGTCCGCACGCCGCGCAGGACGTCCTCGGCGCTGCCGCTGGTGAAGGACGCCCCGCCGCCGCCGTGGTTGTGGATGTCGACGAAGCCGGGGACGACCCAGTGGCCGGACAGGTCGCGGACGGGCGCGCTGTCGGGTGCCGCGGCCACGATCTTCGTGCCCTCCACGGAGATCCGCCCACCGTCGACGGTCCCGGTCGGCAGGACCACCCGGGCGCCGGTCAGAACGGTGCTGTCGGCGCGTACGGCGCTTGCGGCCATTAGGCGGTTACCTCCGAGTCGGTGGCGAGCAGATCCCAGGCGAGCAGTCCCGCGCCCAGGCATCCGGCGGTGTCCCCGAGGGCTGCGGGGACGATGGCGGGCAGTTTCTGGAAGGTGACGCGCTTCTCGACCGCTGCCCGCAGCGGTGTGAACAAGGTTTCCCCCGCCTCAGCGAGACCGCCACCGATGATCAGGGTGCGGGGGTCCAGCAGGGTGAGCGCGGTGACCAGGCCGGCGGCCAGGGCGTCGACCGCGTCGGCCCACACGGCGGCGGCCTTCGGGTCGCCGGACTCGACGGCTTTGGCGCAGTCCGCGGCGTCGGCCTGCGGGTCGCCGCTGGCCGCCGCCCAGGCGCGGGTGACGGCCGCGGCGGAGGCGAGGGTCTCCAGGCAGCCGCGCTGGCCGCAGCCGCAGTCGGGGCCGTCGGGGCGTACGACGATGTGGCCGATCTCGCCGGCGTATCCGTGGGCGCCCGCCTCGATGGCCCCGGCGATGCCGATGGCGCCGGCGATGCCGGTGCCGAGGGGGACGAAGAAGAACCGGTCGGCTCCCTTGCCGGCGCCGATGCGGCCTTCGGCGAGTCCGCCGGTGCGGACGTCGTGGCCGAGGGCGACGGGCACACCGTCCAGCCGCTCGCTGAGCAGGTCGCGCATGGGCACGTCGCGCCAGCCGAGGTTCGCGGCGTAGACGGCGATGCCGTGTTCGGCGTCGATGATGCCGGGCACCGCGACGCCCGCGGCGACGGCGCTCTCGCCGAGGTGTTCGCCGCCGTACGCGCGCAGCTCGACGGCGAAGTCGAGGATCGACCGGACGACCGCGTCGGGACCGCGCTCGCGCCCGGTGGCGCGGCGGGCCTCGTGCAGGAGCGTGCCGTCCGCCCCGACGAGGGCGGCTTTCATGCCGGTGCCGCCCACATCGAGGGCGATGACGTGTCTCACGGAGACAGTCTGGCGCGAGAGTGGCAGAAAGGTCTAGTCCACTGCGTCCGATTGTTGCGTGAGCGTACAAACTCCGGGGGTGCGGACACGTGTCTGCGCGCCCCCGGAGCCGCCGCGGGCCCGGAGCCCCGGCTCAGCGGACCTGCCTCACGTCAGGATCACGCTGCGCGTCAGGTTCCTCGGCCGGTCCGGGTCGAAGCCCTTGGACTCCGCGAGGATCACCGCGAGGCGCTGCGCGCGGATCAGGTCGGCCAGCGGGTCCGCGCCCTGGTTCGCGACCAGCGTGCCGCCCACCCGCGAGACGTCCACGGACAGGCCGTCCGGCAGTGCGCCGAACACCCAGGCCACCCGGCCGGGACCGGTGATCGAGATCGGCCCGTGGCGGTACTCCATCGCCGGGTACGCCTCCGTCCAGGCGCCCGCCGCCTCCCGCATCTTCAGTCCCGCCTCCAGGGCGAGCCCGTAGGTCCAGCCGCGGCCGAGGAAGGTCCACTGCTCCGCGCCGAGGACCGCCTCCGGCAGCGGTTCGGTGACCGCGAGCTCCGCGTCCACGGCCGCCTCGGCGACCGTCTTGACGCCGGGGATGTCACCGAGGCCCGCCCGCAGGAACGCCAGGGCCGTCGTCGCGAACCGGGTCTGGACGACCGAGTCCTCGTCCGCCCAGTCCAGCACCGCCACCGTGTCCGCGGCCTCCATCACCGGCGTCTTCGGATCCGCGGTCAGCGCCAGCGTCGGCACCCTGCCCTTCAGCGCGGTCAGCAGCTCCAGGACCTCGGTCGTGGTGCCGGAACGGGTGATCGCGACCACCCGGTCGTAGGACCGGCCGGCCGGGAACTCGGAGGAGGCGAACGCGTCGGTCTCGCCGAGCCCCGCCGCCTCCCGCAGCTCCGCGTAGGCGATCGCCATGAACCAGGACGTCCCGCAGCCGGTCACGGCCACGCGCTCACCCGGCCGCGGAAAACCGTCGAAGGCGGCGGCGGCTTCGGCCGCCCGGCGCCAGCAGGTGGGCTGAGTGGCTATCTCTGCAGCGGTACGGGACATGCGGCAAGGCTCCTAGCGCGTACGCGGACGGGGGACCGGTATCGGCCTCGTGCTGCCGAAACGGCCTGGCAGGTCGTGCTTAGCAGGCCGCGGCGGAAGCGGGCAATGCTGACCCTGAGTGGGACAGACGTTGCAGAAGAGATACCGCGTGGAGTAGACCTCTACCCTTCGCATGGTGAAAAATCGTCGCTCATCTCGCGAGACGTCACGGGGGACGTCATGCGGGGCGGACGGGGGGACGGTCGGGGGACCAAATCCAACAAGCAGCAGAGGGTGGGGCAAGAGAGTTGTGCACCGGCATTTCTTGGGTCTGACAGCGGCGGTCGCCGCGCTCGGTATGACGGTCGCCCTCGCGGGCTGCGGCAGCTCCGGCGGTTCCTCGGACGTCACCCTCACCTTCGTCGCCGCGGACTACGACGTCGCGGGCGGTGAGAGCAGCAAGAAGTACTGGGCCGACCTCGCGGCCGCGTTCGAGGCCGAGAACCCCGGCATCAAGATCGACGTCCGGATCGAGTCCTGGAACGACGTCGACCGCAAGGTCGCCGAGATGGTCAAGGCCGACAAGGCCCCGGACATCGCGCAGATCGGCGCGTACGCCGACTACGCCGCCACCGGCAAGCTCTACACCGCCGACCAACTGCTTTCCATCCCCGTGCAGTCCAACTTCCTCGGCCCGCTCGTCGACGCCGGCGAGCAGAAGCGCGTGCAGTACGGCCTGCCGTTCGTCGCCTCCACCCGGCTGCTCTTCTACAACAAGAAGCTGTTCAAGGAAGCCGGGATCAAGGGTGAGCCGACGACCTGGGAGGAGCTGCGGGAGGACGCCGAGAAGCTCGCGCAGAACACGGACGTCAAGTACCCCTTCGCGCTGCCGCTCGGGCCCGAGGAGGCCCAGGCCGAGACCATGATGTGGCTGCTCAGCGGTGGTGACGGGTACGTCGACCCGGTCGGCAGATACGCGATCGACTCGACGCAGAACATATCGACCCTCGAGTGGGTGAAGACCAACCTCGTGGAGAAGGAGCTGACCGGCCCCGTCGCGCCGGGCAAGCTCAACCGCAAGGACGCCTTCGCCGCCTTCACCCGCGGCGAGGTCGGGATGCTCAACGGCCACCCCTCGCTGATGAAGGCCGCGGCCAAGGCGAACATCGAGCTCGGCAAGGTGGCCATGCCCGGCCGCACCGGCAAGCCGAAGGCCGCGATGGGCGTCGCCGACTGGATCATGGGCTTCAAGCAGAACGGCCACAAGGTCGAGATCGGCAAGTTCCTGGACTTCGTCTTCGACGACAAGAACGTCCTCGACTTCGCCGGGCAGAACGATCTGCTGCCGGTGACGATCTCCGCCTCCGAGGCGATGCAGAAGGACCCGGAGCACCAGGACCTGAAGGAGTTCCTCCAGGAGCTGCCGACCTCGATCCTGCCGCCCGTCGGCAAGACCTCGTGGGCCGCCGTCAGCGAGAGCGTCAAGCAGAACATCGGCAAGGCGGTCGATCCCGAGGGAGACCCGCAGACCGTGCTGCGCCAGATCTCCCAGAAGGCGACGACCGCGGAGAACGCCGAGTAGCGCGCATCCGGCCCGGGCGTCGGCGGCCGAGACGCCGGCCCGGGAAAGCCCAGCGGTACGCACCGCCGCACCGGGGGACACCCCGCCGATATGTTGGACCGTATGACCGAGCACCAGGCGCTGTCCGACCGTGACCGGGCCGTCCTGGCCATGGAGCAGCGCTCCTGGCCGGGCCCCGGCGCGAAGGAGCGGGCCATCAGGGAGCAGCTCGGCATCTCCCCGGTGCGCTACTACCAGCTCCTCAACGCCCTCCTCGACGACGAGCGGGCCCTCGCCCACGACCCCGTCACGGTCAACCGGCTCCGCCGTGTCAGGGACGCCAAACGATCGCGCCGCTAGGGTCGTGGCATGGGCAGCTCTCCGTACGTGCATCCCCTGCCGTCACCGTCGACGCCGGCGGGCCGTGAAGGCCTGGCCGCGCTTCTGGCCCGTCCCCGCAAGGCGGTCGTCGCCCTCGATTTCGACGGCACCCTCGCCGAGATCGTGCCCGACCCCGAGCAGGCCCGTGCGCACCCCGAGGCGGTGCCCGCGCTGGCTCAGCTCGCGCCGCGGGTCGGTTCCGTCGCCGTCGTCACCGGCCGCCCGGCGGGCGTCGCGGTCCGCTACGGCGGCTTCGCCGGGGTGCCCGGCCTGGAACATCTCGTCGTCCTCGGCCACTACGGCGCCGAGCGCTGGGACGCGGTCACCGGCACCGTGAACACGCCCGCTCCGCATCCGGGCGTCGCCGCAGCCCGCGCCGAACTGCCGGGCTTCCTCGACGAGATCGGTGCCTGGCAGGGCACCTGGATCGAGGAGAAGGGACAGGCGGTCGCGGTCCACACCCGCCGGGCCTCGGACCCGCAGGCCGCCTTCGAGGCGCTGCGCGATCCGCTGGCCGGGCTCGCGGCCCGACACGGTCTGATCGTGGAGCCGGGCCGTATGGTCCTGGAGCTGCGCCCGCCGGGCATGGACAAGGGCGTGGCGCTGGCGGAGTACATGCGCGAGGTGGATGCCGAGGCCGTCCTGTACGCGGGTGACGACCTCGGTGACCTGCCGGCCTACGCGGCCGTGGAGAAGCTCCGCTCGGACGGGGTCCCCGGTCTGCTCGTGTGCTCCGGCACCGCGGTGCCGGAGCTGGCGGAGCGCGCCGATCTGGTGCTGCCGGGCCCCTCAGCCGTCGTGGCGTTCCTGGCCATGCTGGCGCAGCGCCTCTAGCTGGTCGAGGAACCACCGCTGCGGCGGCAGCGCCGTCGCCGCGGTGGCCAGCCGCTTGGTGTGCCGGGCCCGTTCGTCGTGCGGCATGGTCAGCGCCTCGTGGAGCGCGTCGGCGGTGCCGGTCACGTCGTACGGATTGACCGTGACCGCGTCGTCGCCGAGTTCCTCGTAGGCGCCCGCCTCCCGGGAGAGCACCAGTGCGCAGCCGTCGTCGGAGACCACCGGGATCTCCTTGGCGACGAGGTTCATGCCGTCGCGGATGGGGTTGACGAGAGCGACGTCGGCCAGCCGGTAGGCGGCCAGCGAGCGGGCGAAGTCGTCCTGGACATGGAGGACGACCGGGGTCCAGCCGTCCGTGCCGTATGCCGCGTTGATCTCGTCGGCGACCCGCTGGACCTCGGCCGTGTAGTCGCGGTAGACCGCGAGGTCCTGCCGGGAGGGGTAGGCGAAGGCGACGTGGACGACGCGCTCGCGCCATTCGGGCCGGGTGTCGAGCAGATGCCGGTAGGCGAGCAGCCCGCGGACGATGTTCTTGGACAGTTCGGTGCGGTCCACCCGCACGATCGTCTTCCGGTCCGGGCCGATCTGCTCGCGCAGGGTGGCCATGCGTTCGTCGACGTCGGCCTCGTGGGAGCGTGCCCGCAGGAAGTCGGCGTCGGCGCCGAGTCCGTGCACGGCCACCTCGGTGGTCCGCGCGGACTTTCGTCCGGTGCGGGCGTGCTCCACGTACAGCCGTGGATGGCCCCCGCTGGGGAACTGTGGGGCGGCTTCCCCGAGCCGGTCGGCGCAGGACATGAACGCGGTCGCCCACCGCGAGGTCAAAAACCCCAGCCGGTCGGCGCCGAGCATGCCCCACAGCAGCTGTTCGGCGATGTCGTCGGGCAGCATCCGGAAGTAGTCCACCGGCGCCCACGGGGTGTGGGAGAAGTGGCCGATGCGCAGGTCGGGGCGCATTTCGCGGAGCATGCCGGGCACCAGGCACAGGTGGTAGTCCTGCACCAGCACCGCGGCGCCCTCGTCCGCGTGCTCGGCGAGCGCCTCGGCGAAGGCCCGGTTGTAGCTCTCGTACGCGCCCCACTGGCGGCGGAACTCGGCGTCGAAGGCCGGCTCCAGCGGGGTCTGGTACAGCATGTGGTGGACGAACCACAGCACCGAGTTCGCGATGCCGTTGTACGCGTCGGTGTGGACGGCCTCGTCGATGTCGAGCATCAGGACCCCGTCGGCGCCCTCTCCGCGCCGGACCGCCTCGCGGTCGCCGTCGCCGAGCGCGGCGCACACCCACAGGGCGTCCGCCTCGGACCCGATGGCGGAGAGTCCGGAGACCAGGCCGCCGCCGCCGCGCTTGGCGTCGAGGCTCCCGTCGTCCTTCAGGGTGTACGAGATGGGGCCGCGGTTCGACGCGACGAGGACCTGCGCAGCGGAATGCTCGGAGACCATGTGGCGAACCTAGCCCGTCCTGTAATCCCTCAAACGTGCGTACGCCCGGCTCCGCCCCTCACTGGTCACGGCGTCCGCGGGTGGCGGCGACGGCGACGACACCGGCTGCGGTGAGGCTGAGGGCGAGGCCGCCCAGCAGCCACAGGCGTTCGGTGCTGTGCCCGCCGCCCCCGGCGATCGTGGTGACCGGCGGCGCCATGCCGACCGTCGTCGCGATGACGACGGCCAGCGTGCCGAGCATGGTGGTGAGCCTGAGCGCTCCGCGTCGGGAGCCCGTCCTGCGCTGGGTATCCGGAGACTGTGCATCCATAAGTGCGATATTCATGCAAGATGTCCGGTTGTCTTCGGTTATGCCGCGCGACGCGCCGCGTACTCACCGATCTCGCGCATCGGCGGGCGCTCCTCGGTGTCCACCGGGTGTGTCCGCGGGACGAAGCCGTCCGAGCCCCGCTCGAACTGGGTCAGCGAGGGCCGCACCAAGTGCCCGCGGGAGAGCCTCAGTTGCGCCGTGCGGTAGATCGCGGCCGCCATCCTGCCGAGCGCCTGTCCGTCCTGGTGGCGGTGCCGGCGCTCTCCCACGTCCACCTGCGCCAGCGCGTCCAGGCCGACGGTGTGCAGCGCGTCGACGAGAAGCCCCAGCTCCACGCCGTATCCGACGGGGAAGGGCAGCCGCTCCAGCAGCGAGCGGCGAGCCGCGTACTCCCCGCCCAGCGGCTGGACGAACCCGGCCAGCTGCGGCCAGTGCAGATTGAGCAGCGGGCGCGCCACCAGTTCCGTCACCCGGCCGCCCTGGCCGGCGACGTCGCCCAGGGGCCGGTCGTACATCGCCTTCACGAACTGCACGTCCGGATCGGTCAGCAGCGGGCCGACGATCCCGGACACGAAATCGGCCGAGAACTCCCTCAGGTCCGCGTCCACGAAGCAGACGATGTCGCCCCGCGTCACCATCAGCGAGCGCCACAGCACCTCGCCCTTGCCGGGGGCAGCCGGGATGCGGGGCAGGATCGCGTCCCGGTGGACCACCCGCGCGCCCGCGGCGGCGGCCACCTCGCCCGTGCGGTCGGTGGAGCCCGAGTCGATCACCACCAGCTCGTCCACGAGGGGAAGGGGCCCGGACATCAGCTCGCGCCGGATGACGGTGACGATCTGCCCGACCGTCGCCTCCTCGTTCAGGGCGGGGAGCACCACGCTGACCGTGGCGCCCTGCTTGGCCGTGACCAGCCGGTCCACCGGGCGGTCCGCCGCCGACCAGGACCGCCGGGACAGCCAGCGCTCCACCTCTTCCAGCACAGGATCTCCATCTCGCGGATCGGACGACCATCTCAACCGTCCGGGGTGTCGGTTACAGTCTTGAACAACGCGCGGGACCGTCGCATGCCGGGGGTCCCCACGCCGACAATCGAATACCGCTCATCCAGAGGGGCAGAGGGATACGGCCCGTTGAAGCCCCGGCAACCCTCCAGCCGGTCTCCGTTGCGCCGCCCGTCCAAGGGACGTGGCAGCCACCGCGAGGCTCCCGGCTAGGGAAGGTGCCAAGTCCGTCTCGTGACGAAATGCGTCACGGGGAAGATGAGGAGAAAGGGCCTCGCCACCATGGCTGTGCAGACTGTCGCCAGCACCACCCCCGTCGACCTGGGACCGGCCGCGGCGCTCTCGTGCCGCGAATGCGGGGAGCGTTTCGAACTCGGCCCGATCTTTGCCTGCGCCTCGTGTTTCGGGCCGCTGGAAGTCGCCTACGACCTCCCGAGCGGCGACCCCGAAGGGCTGCGGAAGCGGATCGAGGCGGGTCCGGACAACATCTGGCGGTACGCGCCGCTGCTGCCCGTGCCGGCCGATGTGGCCGACAAGCCGAACATCAACCCCGGCTTCACCAAGCTCGTCAAGGCCGACAACCTCGCCCGTGAGCTGGGCGTGACCGGCGGTCTCCACATCAAGGACGACTCCGGCAACCCGACGCACTCCTTCAAGGACCGTGTCGTCGCGATCGCCGTCGAGGCCGCCCGTGCCTTCGGCTTCACCACGCTCTCCTGCTCCTCCACCGGCAACCTCGCGGGCGCGGTCGGCGCCGCCGCCGCGCGCGCCGGCTTCCGCTCCTGCGTGTTCATCCCGCACGACCTGGAGCAGGGCAAGGTCGTCATGGCCGCGGTGTACGGCGGCGAACTGGTCGGCATCGAGGGCAACTACGACGACGTCAACCGCTTCTGCTCCGAGCTCATCGGCGACCCGCTCGGTGAGGGCTGGGGTTTTGTCAACGTCAATCTTCGGCCGTATTACGGAGAGGGCTCCAAGACCCTCGCCTACGAGATCTGCGAGCAGCTCGGCTGGCGGCTGCCCGACCAGATCGTCATCCCGATCGCCTCGGGTTCGCAGCTCACGAAGATCGACAAGGGTCTCCAGGAGCTGATCAAGCTCGGCCTGGTCGAGGACAAGCCGTACAAGATCTTCGGCGCTCAGGCCGAGGGCTGCTCGCCGGTGTCGACGGCCTTCAAGGCCGGGCACGACGTGGTCCGTCCGCAGAAGCCGAACACCATCGCCAAGTCGCTGGCGATCGGCAACCCCGCCGACGGCCCGTACGTCCTCGACATCGCGCGCCGCACGGGCGGCTTCGTGGAGGACGTCGACGACGAGCAGATCGTCGACGCGATCAAGCTGCTCGCCCGTACCGAGGGCATCTTCGCCGAGACGGCGGGTGGCGTGACTGTGGGTGTGACGCGGAAGCTGCTCGAGGCGGGCGTGCTCGACCCGGCGCTCACCACCGTCGTGCTCAACACCGGCGACGGTCTCAAGACCCTGGACGCGGTCGCGCCGACCACCGGCCCCAGCGCGACCATCCGCCCGAGCCTGGACGCGTTCCGCGACGCCGGCCTGGCCGGCTGACACCCCCGAGACTCAAGGAAGGCACGCAGCATGAGCGTCAACGTCCGCATCCCCACCATCCTCCGCACGTACACGGGCGGCCAGGCCGAGGTCCCGGCGGAGGGCGCGACGCTCTCCGAGGTCATCGCCGACCTGGAGAAGAACCACACCGGTATCGCCGCCCGTGTCCTGGACGACCAGGGCAAGCTGCGCCGCTTCGTGAACGTCTACGTCAACGACGACGACGTCCGTTTCGAGCAGGGTCTCGAGACCGCCACGCCCGACGGCGCCGGCATTTCGATCATCCCCGCCGTCGCCGGCGGCTGATACGCACCGTCACCGCTGTTGCCCCCTCCGCGAGAGAAGCGGAGGGGGCAATTCTGCATGGTTGAGCGCGGTACAGTTGGGGAAGTCCCCGCCGCTGCCCGTGCCCGCCGCATATGAGAATGCGCCCTGGCGCGACAAGAAGCAGCCAATGTGGGCGATCAAAATGCCTCTTAAGTGTCATTTGCCGGGCCCGAGTTGCCCTGGATCTTCTTGAATTAGCGTCAAAGGTCCGTTCCCGCGCGCCCAGATTTCTCGTCCGATTGACCTGTTGCAGAGGGCAGTTGGACAGATACATTCAGCCGCGGTCGACGCGTTCCGGCGCACATCCCGAGGGCCTCCTTCCACCTCTGGCGGAGGGAATTCTCGGCGGTGAGGTATGACCCGGGTCCGCGAAGTGCGGTCCTGTGCAAGGGCCAGTAATAGGGGAGTTAGGCATGGCTCAGGGCACCGTCAAGTGGTTCAACGCGGAGAAGGGGTACGGCTTCATCGCGGTCGACGGTGGTGCGGATGTTTTCGTCCACTACAGCGCGATCCAGATGGACGGCTACCGCACCCTGGAGGAGGGTCAGCGAGTCGAGTTCGAGATCTCGCAGGGCCAGAAGGGTCCGCAGGCGGACATGGTCAAGCTCGCCGTCTGATCTCGGCGCGATCGGCCACCGACGCACTCACGCGACACTCACGAGGGGCCCGCATCCCACCAGGGAGGCGGGCCCCTCGTGCATGCCCGGGGCGGGCGGATTCGAACCCGCCGCCCCTCGTCGGGGCTTCGTCGAAGCCGCTTGCACTCGAGGGGGTCGAGTGCTAATCATTGGCGTTAGCACTCTGCAGGTGAGAGTGACAACTTTATGGACCGGGCCGGTGAGGTCCGAGGGCCGTCGGGGCAAGGAACCGTACGGCTCTCAGGCCGTCCGTCGCGGGCGCCAGCGCGGTCCGGAAGCAATCCTCCCCCGTAGCCCTGCGGGCGCGGGGGGACCCCCAAGTCCGGGAGGACCACTTCACATGGCCAAGATCATCGCGTTCGACGAGGAGGCACGGCGCGGTCTCGAGCGCGGGATGAACCAGCTCGCCGACGCCGTCAAGGTCACCCTTGGCCCCAAGGGTCGCAACGTCGTCCTCGAGAAGAAGTGGGGCGCCCCCACGATCACCAACGATGGTGTGTCCATCGCCAAGGAGATCGAGCTCGAGGACCCGTACGAGAAGATCGGCGCCGAGCTGGTCAAGGAAGTCGCCAAGAAGACGGACGACGTCGCCGGTGACGGTACGACCACCGCGACCGTCCTCGCCCAGGCGCTCGTCCGCGAGGGCCTGCGCAACGTGGCGGCCGGCGCCAACCCGATGGCCCTCAAGCGCGGCATCGAGCGTGCCGTCGAGGCCGTCTCCGGCGCCCTGCTGGAGCAGGCCAAGGACGTGGAGACCAAGGAGCAGATCGCTTCGACGGCCTCCATCTCCGCCGCCGACACCCAGATCGGCGAGCTCATCGCCGAGGCGATGGACAAGGTCGGCAAGGAAGGCGTCATCACCGTCGAGGAGTCCCAGACCTTCGGTCTGGAGCTGGAGCTCACCGAGGGTATGCGCTTCGACAAGGGCTACATCTCGGCGTACTTCGCCACCGACATGGAGCGTATGGAGGCGTCGCTCGACGACCCGTACATCCTGATCGTCAACTCCAAGATCGGCAACGTGAAGGACCTCCTTCCGCTGCTCGAGAAGGTCATGCAGTCCGGCAAGCCGCTGCTGATCATCGCGGAGGACGTCGAGGGCGAGGCCCTTTCCACCCTGGTCGTCAACAAGATCCGTGGCACCTTCAAGTCCGTCGCCGTCAAGGCCCCGGGCTTCGGCGACCGCCGCAAGGCGATGCTGAACGACATCGCCATCCTCACGGGCGGCACGGTCATCTCCGAGGAGGTCGGCCTCAAGCTCGAGAACGCCGGCTTGGACCTGCTGGGCCGCGCCCGCAAGGTCGTCATCACCAAGGACGAGACCACGATCGTCGACGGTGCCGGTGAGAGCGACCAGGTCCAGGGTCGCGTCAACCAGATCCGTGCCGAGATCGAGAACAGCGACTCGGACTACGACCGCGAGAAGCTCCAGGAGCGCCTCGCGAAGCTGGCCGGCGGCGTGGCCGTCATCAAGGCCGGTGCCGCGACCGAGGTCGAGCTCAAGGAGCGCAAGCACCGCATCGAGGACGCGGTGCGCAACGCCAAGGCCGCCGTCGAGGAGGGCATCGTCGCCGGTGGTGGCGTGGCTCTGCTCCAGGCTTCCTCGGTCTTCGAGAAGCTCGAGCTCACGGGCGACGAGGCGACCGGCGCCAACGCCGTGAAGCTCGCGCTGGAGGCCCCGCTCAAGCAGATCGCCGTCAACGGTGGTCTCGAGGGTGGCGTCATCGTCGAGAAGGTCCGCAACCTGCCCGTCGGCCACGGTCTGAACGCCGCGACCGGTGAGTACGTCGACATGATCGCCGAAGGCATCATCGACCCCGCGAAGGTGACCCGCTCTGCCCTGCAGAACGCGGCCTCCATCGCGGCGCTGTTCCTCACCACCGAGGCCGTCATCGCCGACAAGCCGGAGAAGGCCTCCGCGGCCGCTCCGGGCGGCATGCCGGGCGGTGACATGGACTTCTGATCCTTCACGGATCGGACCCGTCCTTGACCGAGGGCGGCACCTCTCTCCCAGGAGGTGCCGCCCTCGGGCGCGTTGTGGGGCGCCCGGCTCGCCCCGTCTGAATGTGGCCTCGGCCGGGGAAGGGTGTGCCGTTGTCGAGGATGGACATGCCCACGGCCCTGCCGGACCGGTTCGGTGCGGTACCGCGGGTGGGTGCCGGACGTCGTCCACCGCGGGCGCGGCCCCTACGGGCCGGGTGGGGCAAACCCCCCTGGGAACAGGCCAGGAGGCACCGTGGGAGCCGGGCGCCGGTTCCGCGAGGGTCATCACATGCGAATCCTCGGCAGTACGACATCCGGCTTCACCGCGGCGGCGCTCACCCTCCCGGTCCTGGCGACGACGCTCCTCGCCCTCCCGGCGCCCGCGTCGGCCTCAACTCCCCGGCCGGACCCGGCAGTCCGCTGGGAGAAATGCACCGGTACGGGACTCGACCCGCGCCAGGAGTGCGCGGACATCTCCGTACCGCTCGACCACGCGAAGCCCCGCGGGCCGCGGATCACCCTCGCCGTCTCCCGCATCCGCAGCGAGAGCCCCGACAGACGACGCGGCACCCTGCTGATCATCCCCGGAGGACCCGGCGGCTCCAGCATCAACGATCCCTCGGGCAAGGGGAAGAAGCTGCCCCAGTCGGTGCGCGACGCCTACGACATCGTGGGCTTCGACCCGCGCGGCGTCGGCCGCAGCACACCGGTGAGCTGCGGCCTCACCCACGACGATCTCTCCCTGGTGAACGTCAGAGGGTGGCCCGCCGCGGACGGCAGCATCGACAAGAACACCGAGACCGCCCGCCGCCTCGCCGCCGCCTGCGCCACGAACGGGGGCGAGGTGATGCGCAGCATCAGCACCCGCAACGAGGCCCGGGACATCGACCGCATCCGGCAGGCACTCGGCGAGCGCAGGCTGTCCGCCTGGGGTCTGTCGTACGGGACGTACGTGGGAGCCGTCTACGCCCAGATGTTCCCCCACCGCACCGACCGCTGGGTCCTGGACAGCAGCGGCGACCCCGACCCGAAGCGGGTGGCCCGCGGCTGGCTCGCCAACTACGAGATCGCCGTCGAGGACGCCTTCCCCGACTTCGCCGCCTGGGCCGCGGACCCCGCCAACCCCGACCGCCTCGCCGCGACGTCCGCCGAGGTCCGGCCGATGTTCCTCGCGCTCGCCACCCGCCTCGACCGTGCACCGATCCCGTGGGCCGGCGCCAACCCGGCGGAACTCAACGGCAACGTCCTGCGGCAGACCCTGCTGGACAGCCTCTACTCCGTCACGCGATTCCCCGCGCTGGCCAAGCTGATGGCCGCCGCCCGCGACGGCCGCGAACTCCCCGCCGCGAACACGCCCCCGGACCAGGTCATGCAGAACTCGGTCGCCGTCACCGGTGCCACCATCTGCAACGACGTCGACGCCTGGCCGGCCACCGACCCGGCCCCCTACGCCCGTGACGTCGCCAGGAGCCGCGCGCAGTACCCCCTCACCGCGGGCATGCCCAGGAACATCTGGCTGTGCGCCTTCTGGAAGGACAAGCCGCGCGAGCGGCCCACCCGCATCACCCCGGACGGCGGCCCCTCGAACGTCCTCATGATCCAGACCCGGCGCGACCCCTCCACGCCGCTCGCCGGTGCGCTGAAGATGCGCGAGGCGTTCGGCGCGCGGGCCCGGATGGTCACGGTCGACACCGTGGGCCACGGTGCCTACGTCGCCAACGGCAACGCCTGCGGGGACGACGCCGTGACCACCTTCCTGCTCACCGGTGAACGCCCGGCACGCGACAAGGCCTGCTAGTCGCGCTGCAGACCGGCGACGAAGGCGGACCAGGCGGCGGCTCTGAACACGAGTTCGGGGCCGCCGTTGTTCTTGGAGTCACGTACGGGAACGACCCCGGGCGTGCTGTCGGCGACTTCGAGGCAGTTGCCGCCACTGCCGTCGCTGTGGGTCGACTTGCGCCAGGTGGCCATCTCCAGGCAGTTGCCGCCGTCGCCGCCGCTGTAGCTGGACTTGTGCCAGACCGCTGTTGCCAGGTCGAACTCAGGGTTGCTGATCCTCATGTGCGTAATCCTCCGCCACTGACGAGATCAAGGCCAAGGACGTTTCCGGTGACAGTGCGGTGGCCCCGACCAGATCGTAGGACAGTTCGTGGCGAGTGACCGTGGCCGGATCGTCCACCAACTGGCCGGTGCCCAAACCGTTTACGTAGGCGAGCGGTGGCGCATCGGGGAACGTCATGAGTTTGAGACCGCCATCAGAGGCCGCGTGCGCACCCGCCTCGAACGGCATCACCTGCACGATGATCCGGTGCCGCCGCGCCAGTTCCACGACGTGCTCCAGCGCCTCCGCCATAACTGCCGCCCCGCCGACCTGCCTCCGTAAAACCGCCTCGTCCAGAACCGCCCACAACTGAGGCTTTGTTGGATGGGTCAGCAGCCGCGCCCGGTCCAGCCGGGCCTCCACCAGCTCGTCGATGACGTCCTGGGTCGCCGTCGGCTGGTACGCCCGGAACACCGCCCGCGCGTACGCCTCCGTCTGGAGCAGCCCCGGCACCAGCAGCGGCGCGTACTCCCTGATCGTCGTCGCGGTCGCCTCCGCTTCCGCCGCCTCGGCGAAGTGGTCCGGGTAGCGCGACTTGTTGGACACCTCGCAGTTGCGGGTGAAGAACCCGTTCGTCCCGAGGATCTCGTCTATCTGGTGCGCGTACTCGGGCAGCATCCGGCGCGTGCCCGCCTCCATCTGGCCGATGTACGAGCCGCTGACGAACAGTGGTCTGCCCAACTCGTCCTGGGTGAGCCCCGCTTGGTCACGTGCGTGGCGCAGCTCGGCGCCCAGCAGGGCGCGGGGGGATGAGGAGGGATCGAGATCCTTGGGTCCTGGCAAGGCAACTCCCTGGCCGACAGGTCGCGTTGTTGGGCCGTCGTCACTGTTCAGGCTAGCCAGTGACGGACACGCTGGGTGAGGAAAGCAAACACTGAGTGTGGAGGTGCCTGGTCATGGTGGTGCGTTCGGCGGAGCGGCTGCGGGCCGCCGAGGAGGTGGTGGCCCAGTTGCGGCAGGGCCTCGACGTGGTGTCGGTGACGCTGCCGTCGTTGCGGGTCGATCTGGTGTCGCTGGCGAGTTCGGCGCCGTATCCCTTGGTGGAGCTGGGGCGTTGCAACCTCGACACCGCGCTGCGGCTTGCGGCGGTGCTTCAGGGGCTGGAGAAGTGAGCGGGCAGGTGCCGGAGGCGGGCACGTACGCCGTCGATGTCCGGGACGGGCGCGTGGGGCTGGTCATGGGCCGCGTCGGTACCTGTGTGCAGCTGCGGCCCGTGGGCGGCGGGCGGGAGTGGGACTGCCCGCCCGAGGACGTACGGCCGGCGCCGCCCGCCGAGGTGCTGAGGGCACGGGTGCGGCAGCTCAACGCGGAGGGCCGGCTGCCGTGAACGGGTGGTGAGGGTGGCTCGGGCGTTCTCATGCTTCTCTCACCGCGCACTCAACCGGCCATCACGCCACCCGCCTAACTTCCAGCCATGTTCTTCACCTACCTCCGGCGCGAACTGCGCCGCCGCAGAAAAGCGGCGCTCGTCGTCGCTTCGGGACTCGCTCTCGGAATCGCGCTGGTCATCGTGGTCAACTCGGTCTCGTCCGGGATGAATCGCGCCCAGGACAAGGTCCTGGAATCGCTGTACGGGCTGGGCACGGACATGACCGTCACCAAGGCCGCCGCGCCGCCCGGGGAGGGCGAGACGACGCGGCGGCCCCGGTTCGAGTTCGACGCGCAGGACGACGACGACACCGCCGATCAGGCACGGGACCTGGTGATGGTCCAGGGCTTCGAGACGCTTGCCTCGTCGACCGTCGCGCAGGTCGGCAAGCAGGACGGCGTGGGCGACGCCGTGGGCGGACTGAGTGTGCGGGTCATGAAGGTCAACGGGCAGTTCAGGCGCGGCGAGGCCGTTCCCGCACAGCCGCGACAGGGCGGACCCGGTGGCGGTACCGGCGGTGGTGGCGAAGTGCAGGGCGGCGGGGCCGCCTTCGACGTCGACTCGTACACCGCGTACGGGACGGACGTCACCGAGCAGGACCTCGGCCCGCTGACCTCTTCGAAGATCACCTCCGGGCGTACGTTCAAGGCGACCGAGACCAACGCCAAGGTCGTGGTGCTCGACAGCGCGTACGCCAAGGAGAAGAATCTCGGCGTCGGCAAGACGCTCACCATCTCCAAGGTCCCGTACCAGGTCATAGGTATCGCGACGGCCGACAGCGGGGACGCCGCGGCCAACGTGTATCTGCCGCTCACCCAGGCGCAGTCGCTGGCCGGCGCCAAGGACAAGGTCACCACGGTCTATGTCCGGGCGAAGGACTCGCAGCGGATCGACGCGGTGAAGCAGACCATCCGGAAGAACATCTCGGGGACGACCGTGACGACATCGGCTGATCTGGCCGACACCGTCTCCGGGTCCCTGTCCACCGCGTCCGACCTCGCCTCGGGGGTCGGCAAGTGGCTGTCGATCCTGGTGCTCGTCGCCGCGTTCCTGGTCGCCGGGCTGCTGACCTCGTCCGCGGTGAGCCGGCGGGTGCGGGAGTTCGGGACGCTGAAGGCCCTGGGGTGGAAGAGCGGCCGGGTGACCCGGCAGGTGGCCGGGGAGGCCCTGGCCAACGGGCTGTTCGGCGGCGCGCTCGGCATCGCGCTGGGGCTCGCCGGAGCGTGGCTGATCACGACCTTCAGTCCGACGCTGACCGCGCAGCTCGGCGGAGGCGGGGCGGGCGGTGGCCGGATGTTCGGCGCCGGTCCGGCGGTCCAGGGCGGCCCCGGCTCCACGTCCCGTGCGCTCGACATCGCGCTCACCGCGCCGGTCTCGCTCACCACGATCGGTCTCGCCGTCGCGCTCGCCGTGGCGGGAGGACTCGTGGCGGGCGGCTTCGGCGGCTGGCGCGCGTCCCGGCTCCGCCCCGCCGACGCGCTGCGCCGCGTCGAGTGACGCGGTGACCGCAGCAGCCCTTCTCATCCATGTGCAACAGGAGTTGATGATGTACGAGCTCAGTGGCGTCACCAAGCGCTACCGGCGCGGCAAGGACACGGTGCACGCGCTGGCGGGCGTGGACCTCACCATCGAGGACGGCGGACGGCTGGTCATCCAGGGTCCGACCGGCGGCGGCAAGTCGACGCTGCTGCAGATGCTCGGCGGGCTGGACCGGCCGTCGGAGGGCAGCGTGGTCCTGGACGGGACGGATCTCGCGAGCCTGCCGGAGGCGCGGCTGACCCGGGTCCGTGCGGAGAAGATCGGGTTCGTCTTCCAGAGCTTCAATCTGATTCCCACGCTCACGGCGCAGGAGAACGTGGAGACCGCGCTGGTGCCGCTCGGCCTGAAGACGGCCGAGCGGCGGGAGCGGGCCGCGGAGGCGCTCGGCTCGGTGGGGCTCGGCGAGCGTCTGAGACATCTGCCGGGTGAGCTGTCGGGCGGTCAGCAGCAACGGGTCGCGATAGCGCGCGCGTTGGTCAAGCGGCCGGCGGTGCTGCTGGCGGACGAGCCCACGGGGAACCTCGACGAGTCGATGCGGGACGAGATCATGGAGGTGCTGGAGTCCCTGTGGCAGGAACACGCCTTCACCTTCGTGATGGTGACGCACGACTCGGCGCTGGCGGGGCGGGCGAGGCGGGTGGCGGTGATTCGTCAGGGGAGGGTGACGATGGAGGAGCGTGCGGCAGCGGGGTGAGGTTTCCGGCTGGGCCTGGATGTGCGGGCCCTGCCCTGTCCGGGCTGGATGTGCGGGTCAGGCAATTCCAGCCCGTCCGGCGTTTGAGGACACGCCCGCAGGGTGTGCCGTGCGACGAGAGGTGCGGGTGGTTGGCCGGGGCGCTGCCCCGGGCCCCGCGCCTCAATCGCCGGCGGGGCTTGATTTTGGTCCCGCGCCTCATTCGCCGGCGGGGCTTGATTTTGTGCGGCCGCACATAGGTGGCGGGGCTTCATTTTGTGCGGCCGCAGGCCCCGGCGGGGCTGGATGTCGTCAGACGCCCGCCGGGCTGAACTCCCGCTGCTCGGCGTCCGGCGCAGCCTCCGCCGGCGCCGCGTTCAGGTCCGTCAGCATCTGCTTCGTGAAGCCGAACCAGTACGTCGCCAGGAAGCCCACCGCGTACCCGGCCAGCAGCCCTCCCGCGTAGATCGCGATCGTCTCGCCCAGGCCCTTGTTTCCGTCGACCAGCGGGAACAGGGCCCAGCCCGACGGGCCGATGGCCGTCGAACCGACCTTGTCGCCCAGCATGTTGAACAGGCCCACGAAGCCTCCGCCGAACGCGCCGCCGACGCAGGCCGTGATGAACGGGCGGCCCAGCGGGAGCGAGACGCCGTAGATCAGGGGCTCGCCGACACCCAGGACACCCGCGGGGAGCGCGGACTTGATGGTGTTGCGGATCGAGGTGTTGTGCGGGAGACGGGCGTACACCGCGACCGCCGCGCCGACCTGGCCCGCGCCCGCCATCGCCAGGATGGGGAGCAGGACCGTGAAGCCCTGCTGCTCGATGAGCGTGGCGTGGATGGGGATCAGCGCCTGGTGGAGGCCGAGCATCACCAGCGGGAGGAAGAGTCCGCCGAGGACGAAGCCGGCGCCCGCTCCGCCGCTGGCCAGCAGCCAGTTGGCGAAGTCGCCGATGGCCGTGGAGATCTCACCGGCCACGAACATCAGGCCGAAGATGGTGACCAGGCCGGAGACGAGGACGGTCAGCGTCGGGGTGACCAGGACGTCGAGGGAGGCCGGCACCACGCGGCGGCACCACTTCTCGACGTACACCGCGAGGATCGCCGCGGCGAGCGCGCCCAGTACTCCGCCCTGGCCGGGGGAGAGCTTCTGGCCGAAGGCCTCGATGTTGGCGACGCCGGGGAAGACGATGATCGCGGCGACCGCGCCGCCGAGGATCGGGGTTCCGCCGAACTCCTTCGCGGTGTTGTAGCCGACGAAGACCGCGATCAGTGCCATGAAGCCGCTCGCCATGGCGGCGAGCGCGGGGGTGACGGACGGCAGCCAACCCAGGTTGATGAGCAGGCCGTTGAGACCGGCGATGATGCCGCAGCCGATGAGGGCGGGGATCAGCGGGACGAAGATGTTCGCGATCTTCCGCAGGAAGAGCTTGAACGGGGTGGAGTTGCGCGACTTCCGCTCCGCCCTGATGGCCGCGCCCCGGTCGGCGAGCGCTTCCGCGGTGACCGGAGCCTCCGCGATCAGTGCCTCGAACTCGGGGGTGACGCGGGCGACGGTGCCCGGTCCCAGCACGATCTGGTAGGTGTCGTCGTCGACCACCCCCATGACGGCGGGCAGCGCGGTGAGTTCCTCGTCCCGGACGAGGGAACGGTCGCGCAGACCGAGGCGGAGACGGGTCATGCAGTGGGCGACGGACGTGACGTTGGCGGCGCCTCCGACGAGGGGGAGGATCGCTGCCGCCGTCGCCTTGTGATCGATCGTGCTCATGGTGCGGGTGCCTTGCTGTGCGGGGGCGGGGGACGTGCCAGGGAGGGGCGGATCAGAGAGCGGACTGGAGTGCGGCCCGGAGGTGGCCCCGTGATTCGGTGAGGAGACGGCGGGCGGTGGCGGCGTCCACACCGGCCAGGATGGTCAGGATCGCCTCCTTGACCTCGCCGTCCGTGGCGGCGAGCGCCGCCTCGATCTCCTCGTCGGCCGCTTCGGTGGCGAGCGCCACGATCCGCCGCGACCGGGCCCGCAGCTTCTCGTTGGAGGCGCGGACGTCGACCATGAGGTTTCCGTACGTCTTGCCGAGCCGGATCATGGTGATCGTCGAGATCATGTTGAGGACGAGCTTCTGCGCCGTACCGGCCTTCAACCGTGTCGATCCGGTGAGCAGTTCGGGTCCGACGACGACCTCGATGCCGTGGTCGGCGGCCGCGGCGAGTGCGCTGTCCGCGTTGCAGGAGAGTCCGACGGTCAGTGCGCCGAGGGCGCGTGCGTGCTCGACCGCGCCGATGGCGTACGGGGTGCGGCCCGACGCGGAGATCCCCACGACGGTGTCGTCGGCGGTCAGCCGGAGCCCGTCCAGGTCGGCGGCGGCCAGCTCCTTGCTGTCCTCCGCGCCCTCCACGGCCTTGACCATGGCGGAGGGGCCGCCCGCGATCAGGCCCAGCACCTCGGAGGGGTCGGTGTTGAACGTGGGCGGGCACTCGCTGGCGTCCAGCACGCCGAGGCGGCCCGCCGTGCCCGCGCCCGCGTACACCAGCCGCCCGCCGCGGGACATGCGCTCCGCGGTGGCGTCGATGGCGGCGGCGATCCGCGGCAGCTGGGCGGCGACCGCGTCGGGCACGGTGCGGTCCTCGCCGTTCATGATGCGGGCGATCTCGAGGGTGGACTGCTGGTCGATGTCGGCGAGCTCCGGCCGGAACGCCTCGGTGGTGAGCGTGGCCAGCTGAGCGCGGAGTTCGCCGTATGCGGGCGACGTGGAGGTCATGGAGGTGCGGCTCGGCTTTCTCATGAGGGGGGTGATCAGCGGGAGCGCGGGCTGTGCCGGTGCGCGAGGGCCTCGTAGGAGGCGGCGAGGGCAGGGGCCGCCGTCTCGTACGTGCGCTGCGCGACGCCTATGAACAGGCAGTCGACGACGAGGAGCTGACTGGTGCGCGAGGACATCGCGGCCGGGCGCAGCTCGCTCTCGCGCGCGGTGGACGTGGTCAGTACGTGGTCGGCGTACTGCGAGACGGGTCCGTCCGGGCGGCCGGTGATCGCGACGGTGGTCGCCCCGCGGTCGAAGGCGAC
Organism: Streptomyces sp. NPDC058685; assembly: GCF_042714725.1. NCBI lineage: Bacteria > Bacillati > Actinomycetota > Actinomycetes > Kitasatosporales > Streptomycetaceae > Streptomyces > Streptomyces sp. NPDC058685. The sequence goes on along the minus strand of NZ_JBHXSL010000006.1, from coordinate 150,426 downwards.
CCGCAGCGGCTCGATGACGTCGCCGGTGGAGCCCGAGTGGGTGATCGCGATGGCCACGTCGCCGGAGCGCAGCTGCACGGCGTTGGTGACGGCGAGGTGGGGGTCGCTGTGGGCGTGCGCGATGAGGCCGATGCGCAGCAGCTTCTGGGCGAGGTCCATGCCGACGAGCGAGGAGGCGCCGACGCCGTAGATGTCGATGCGGCGAGCGGTGGCCGCGGCGGAGACCGCCGCGCCCAGCTGGACGGTGTCGAGCCCGGCGGCGGTGTCCGCGAGGGTCTGCTGCTCGTCGTAGGCGAGCTTGGTGACGACGTCCGCGATGGGGTCGTCGACGGCGATGTCCGCGGTGACGCTGGGGGCGCGGCCGGACTGCTGGTGGGCGGCCAGGCCGGCCAGCGCGAGGCGCAGGTCGCGGTATCCGGGGTAGCCGAGGAGACGGGCGGTGCGCACCACGGTGGCCTCGCTGGTGCCCGTGAGCTCCGCGAGACCGGTGACCGTGAGGGCCGCGCAGCCCGCCGGGTCCTCGGCGACGGCTTCGGCGACCCGCTGCATGGAGCGGGTCATGGACGGCGTGAGCGTCCGCACCTTCGCCGCGAGGGCGGCGGGGGCGGGCGGAGCGTCGCCGCTGAAAATTTCCTTCACTGGATTGGTCACCTCTGAAAGATATTTTCGCTTTTCGCCGGTCGTCAACCCCCCTCCGCGGCGGAGAGCTGGGCGGATGCGTCACATCGGGCCCCCGGACGTGGGGCCGGTTGGGTGACAATGTCTGCATGGACGACGCCAACCCGATCGAGCAGGCCCTGCACACGGCGCGCTCTCTGGTCCTCGCCGACCTCGCCGCCCGCGATGTGGCCGACGCCGCGGTGGTGTCGCTGGTCGAGGAGGCCGTGACCCACCGCCGCTGGTGGGTGGAGCAGTGGCCGGAGGGCGTCGAGTACGTCGCCGGTCTGGTCGCGCAGGATGTCCAGGACTCGCTCCTGGAGCGGTACGGCCGATGGCCGCTGTGCCCGGTCTGCGACGCCGGTGACCCGCATGCCCTCGACGTGGAGCCGGAGCTGGGCGCGGACCCGCACTGGGTCTGCGGCAAGGCGGGCGTGGTCGTGGCCCGGGTCGGCGGTCTGGCATGACGGTGTACATCGACCCGCCGACATGGCCGGGCCACGGCCGTATGTGGTCGCACCTGATCAGCGACGTCTCGTTCGCGGAGCTGCACGCGTTCGCGCAGTCGATCGGCTGCCCGGCCACCGCCTTCGAGCGGGATCACTACGACGTCCCCTCGCACCGCTACGGGGACGCGGTGGCGGCGGGCGCGGTGCAGGTGTCGAGCCGTGAGGTGGTCGGCCTGCTGACGGGGGCGGGGCTGCGGCGGCCGAAGGGCCGCGCGGTCTGAGCGCCGGACCGGCTGCGGGGCTGCGGCCGGAGGCGGTCACCGAGGGGTGTCCGCCGCGCGGTCACCACAGGTGTCCGCCGTGCGGCCGGATGAGTGTGCCCGCGCCGGCGCGTCAATCGGTGCTCGGGCGGCAGACGCCGACCCCGGGCACGGTGCCGGACACGTCCGCCGTCTCGTGTCGCGTGGAGGAGGCGATCACGCGCGACCTGCCGTGCAGTCGCAGTGAGATCCCGACCAGGGCCAGCGCGGCGATCGTCATCGCGGCGCCCGCCCACGCCGTCGAGGCGAAGCCGAAGTCCGCGTCGATCACCGTGCCGCCCAGCCAGGGGCCACCGGTGTTGCCCACGTTGAACGCGGCGGTCGTCGTCGCGCCCGCCAGCGTGGGCGCCGCGCCCGCGACGTTGAACATGCGGGCGTTGAGGGCCGGGGCGGTGAAGAAGGCCGAGAAACCGAGCAGCAGCGTGAGCACGACGGTCGCCGCCGGGTTGGGCGCGAACAGCGCCAGCGCCGCCAGCAGGACCGTCGAGGCGGTGATGCCGCTCAGCAGGACACCGAAGAGGTGCGCGTCGGCGACCCGGCCGCCCACCGTCGTACCGATCAGCGCGCCGATCCCGAAGAGGGCGAGCACGCTCGGCACCCAGCCGGCGTCCAGGCCCGAGACGTCCGTGAGCAGGGGCGCCAGGTAGGAGAAGGCGCAGAAGACACCGCCCGCCGCGAGTGCGGTGATCGCCACGGAGAGCCAGACCTGACGGTCGCGGTAGATCGACAGCTCACGTCGCAGCCGCGGCTTCTCGTCGGGCAGCGGGATGCGCGGGATCAGGGTCACGACACCGGCCAGCGCGATCGCGGAGGCGGCGGCGACGGCCCAGAACGCGGAGCGCCAGCCCAGGTGCTCCCCGAGGAACGCTCCCGCCGGGACCCCGAGGACGTTGGCTATGGAGAGCCCGCCGATCATCACGCCCATGGCGCGGGCGCGCGAGGTGAAGGGCACCATCGCGATGGCGACCGCGGCGCCGACCGCCCAGAAGCCCGCGCAGGCGAGGGCGCTGACCACCCGCGACGCGAAGAGGATCTCGTACGTCGGTGCCAGGGCACCCGCGATCTGGCCGAGTCCGAAGAGGGAGATCAGGGTGACGAGCGTGGTCTTGCGGGGCAGCCGCAGGGTGGCCACCGCGAGCAGGGGCGCGCCGACGACCATGCCGATCGCGAAGGCCGAGATGAGCAGGCCGGCCCGGGGGATGGAGACGTCCATGTCGTCCGCGATGGGCGGCAGCAGCCCGGAGAGCATGAACTCGCTCGTCCCGAGCGCGAAGACGGACAGCCCCAGGATGTAGACGGCGAGGGGCATACGGGAACGGCGCTCGGCGGATTCGGGCATGACAGCAGCAACGACCTGTATCGCTGATTGCATTCCCGCAGGGGTCGGGGCCGTGCCGATGCGGCGCTCAGCCGGCGGCGCCGAGCAGCTCCAGCTCCGTCCCGAGGTTGCGGCGGGCGGCAGGTTCCCACACGCGTTCGCCGTGCGGGGTGTGGAACAGCCGTGGCAGCTCCAGCAGTTGGCGCAGTACTGCGGCGCGGCCCGTACGGAAGGCGTCCTCGGGGACGAAGCCGTACTCCTCGCGCACCGCTGCGGCATAGGCGGCGTACGGTTCCGGGCCGGAGGCCAGGATCGCCAGATCCGCGTCGCACAGCACCGCGCCGTTGGCGTCGGAGTCGTCCGGGGCGTGGGTGATGGTCAGGCGCACCAGGCGGGCGACCTCCGCGGTCGCCTCGGGGGAGAGGCCGGCCTCGGGAAGGGCGCGTTCGGCGAGGCGGGCCGACCGCTCCTCGTTCTCGGAGCGGTCGGGGAAGTACACCGCGTCGTGGAACCAGGCCGCGAGGCGCACCAGATCCGGGTCGGCCGCGTGCTCGGCGAGCGTGTCGATGTGGTCCAGGACCGCGGTCAGATGCGCGGTGGTGTGATAGCAGCGCTGCGGTTCGGCCCAGCGTGCGAGTAGATTCTCGGCGTACGGCAGGGGGTCCGGCGCGTTCGCCGAGGACGGGCCCCGGCGGGCGGCGAGCAGGGCCTCGGTCCAGCGTTCGCGGAGATCGGCGGTCATGTGCCGACTGTAGTTCGTGCCCTTCGCGTCCCGCCGGGCCGATCCCGGCCCCTGGAGGCGTTCGCCGCGATGCGGTTGGCTGGGCGCATGGAATCTGTACGCGATCCCGAGCTGCCCGGCCTGTTGCTGCGCACCGAGCGCGACGCCCTCGTCCCGCTGCTGCGTGCCCGCCCCGACGACGACTTCGCCCTGCGCACCTGCTGCCCCGGCTGGACGGTGCGGCATGTGCTGGCCCACTGCAGCTCGGCGCTGACGCGCGTGGTGGACAACCGTTTCGAGGAGGGCGTCTTCACGCCCGCGTCCAACGACCGCGACATCGCCGAGCGTGCGGAGTGGACCAACGCCCGCGTCGTCGACGAGCTGGAGCGCGGGATGACCGAGGCGGGCGAGGTCATGGCCGCCGCCGGACACGGGATGCTGGACAAGATCGCGCTCGGCGAGTGGGTGCACGCCGGTGATGTGCGGGCGGCTCTCGGGGAGCCCGGGGCGTACGAGGGGGAGGGGATGACCCATGCGCTCGCCCTGCTGGCCGCCCTGACCCGGGCGCACAAGTCGCTGCCTCTGCTCGCCCGGCTCGACGGGCACGACGCACCGCTGGTGCTCGGCTCCGACAGCCCGGAGCCCGCCGTCTACAGCGGGTCGGCGGCCACCCTGGTCCGGCTGGTGGCGGCCCGGCCGCTGACCGGGACGCGCTACGAGCTCACGGGGGCGACGGAGCAGGAGCTGGTCTTCTTCGACTGACACGGGCAGTGCGCCGCCACCGGCTGCTTTCGCTGCTCCTGCCTCTGCGGCGGAGTGAACTGGCCATACCGGGAGATAATGGGATCAAAGGCATGTGTGTCGACCAGTGAGGCGGAGGCAGACGCCATGATCGCAGTGATGATCGTTTTCGGGCTCATCCTGGTGTGTCTCCTGGCGGGGGCCATGTGGTGGGACGGCAGGCGCCGGGAGCAGCTCGTTCCGCCGCTCCCCGAGGAGCAGCCCACGGCGCCCGACCACCGCGAGCACATCGAGGAGGTCCGCGAGGAGGACGACGACACCTTCCCGCACAAGGGCGACGACCGGCTCCTTCCGTACAACATGCGCACGCACAGCACCCACAGCACCGGCAAGGGGCCCGACGAGCGGCCGCTGCACGGGAAGAACGCGCACAGCGGCTCGTTCGGCAGCGGCGGCCTCGGGGGCTGAGTCCCCGTCGGGGCCGCGCCCGGGCGCGGCCCCGCGTCGGCTCCCGCTCGCGCGGGGTGCGTGACCAACGGCTCACATCGCGTCCGACCAGTGGCTTATGCCCCTATGGGGTACTTCACGCGGTATGCACACCCCCCGCCGGCGGTTCGGCCGGCGCGGATCCTCGGGTGCAGCTGCTTTCGTGGTACATGCGCATTACGCTGGCATTGGACTAGACCTATATGAGCCGTCTCCCTGGAGGATGGGGTCACATGAGCAACCGTGCAGTCCTGGAGGTGATCGCTCTGGACGCGCAGGACGCGGTCGCGGCGCAGTCCGGAGGAGCGGACCGGCTGGAGTTGGTCACCGACATGGCGGCGGACGGGCTGACCCCGTCGCGGGAGACCTTCGCCCGCATCCGTGACGCCGTGGACATCCCGCTGCGCGTGATGCTCCGCCTCGCGGACGGCTTCTCGGCGGGCTCGCCGGCCGACGTGGACTCCCTCGTCCGGGCGGCGGGCGGCCTGCGGTCCGAGGGCGCGGACCAGTTCGTGCTGGGCTTCCTCGACGAGGCAGGCAACCCGGACCTGGTGACGGTGGAGCGGCTGATGGCCGAACTGCCCGGCTGCCGCTGGACCTTCCACCGCGCGATCGACCGCGCGGCCGACCGGGACTCGTTGCGCAAGCAATTGGCAGACCTGCCGGGCCTGGACACATATCTGACCGCGGGATCGCCCGACGGGGTCGACGACGGCCTGGCGACTCTGCTCTCGGAGGCCCGGAGGTCGGGCGAACCGGGCTACGAGCCGCAGATCCTGGTGGGCGGCGGGCTGCGGCTGGAGCATCTGCCGGTACTGCGGGAAGCGGGCGTGGAGGCGTTCCACATCGGCGGGGCGGCGCGGCCCGACGGCTGGGAGAGGCCGGTGGCGCCCGCCGCCGTCGAGGAGTGGCGCCGGGCGCTCGACGCGTAGGTCGTTCCCCGGCTCGCGTCCGGCGGACGGACCCGCGCCCCCATCGGGCGCGGGCCGTCCCCGTTAGGCGAGTTGGGCCGGCAGCGGCGACCGGTGCAGCACGGTGAGGCCCGAGACCGCGCGGGTCAGGGCCACGTACAGCCGGCGCAGGCCCGTGCGCTCGTCGGGTTCGGCGGCGACCACCGACGACGGGTCGTCCAGTACGACGTAGTCGTACTCCAGACCCTTCGCCAGCGACGCCGGGACCAGCGTGAGCCGGGACGTCAGGGTCGTCTCCGAACCCGGGGTGAGCCAGGTCAGGCCCGCCGCGGCGAGTGCCTCGCTCAGCGCCGGGATGCGGCCGTCCGCCGCGATGAGACCGATCGAGCCCTCGTGGCGCAGCGATTCCTCGCACGCCGCCACCACCGCCGCGTCCAGGTCCGTCACCTCACGGATCGTCAGCGAGCCGGGTGACTCCCGCACGGAGCTCACCTCCCGCAGCCCGGGCGACATGTGCGGGAGCAGCCGGGAGGCGTACGCAATGACCTCGCGCGGCACACGGAAGCCCGCCGTCAGCTCCTCCACCACCGCGTCCGGCTTGCCGAGGTGGAGCAGTGCCTCCTGCCAACTCCCCGTCGCCCAGGGGGTGGTTCCCTGCGCCAGGTCCCCCAGCACGGTGGCGGAGCCCGTCGTGCAGCGCCGGCCCACCGCGCGGTACTGCATCGGGGAGAGGTCCTGCGCCTCGTCGAGGACCACATGACCCAGCGAGTGCGTCCGCGCCACCAGGTCGGTCGCCTCGTCGATCAGCACCGCGTCCGCCGACGACCACCGCGCCGTCCGCAGACTCCGCGGCGGCTTCTGCCACAGGATTCTCTTCTGTTCGTCGGGGGTCAGCACACCCTCCGCGTGCGCGGCCAGGAAGTCCGCGTCGGACAGCAGCCGCAGCACCAGTTTCGCCGGGTCCACCGGCGGCCACATCGCCTTGACGGCCGCCTTCACCGCGGGGTTGCGCGCCACCGCGTCCTGCACGCGGTCGTCCGGAGCCTCGCCCGCCTGTTCCATACGGACCAGAACCGTGTGCGCGATGCGCTGCGGCAGAGCCTCCCGCGCGGCGCCGTAGCGGATGTCGCGGTCCAGCAACTCGCGGACGATCTCCTCCAGTTCGTAGGCGGGCACCCGCCACCGCCGGGAGCCGCGGACGACCATCAGCGGCTCGGTGGGGAGCGTGACATGGGAGCGGACGGCCCTGCGCAGCACCTGGGCCATCCTCGCGTCACCCTTGACGACCGCGGTCGCCGCCTCGTCGGTCCCGCGTACTTCCACATGCGCCACGAGATCGTCGACGGTCGCCTGCTTCACCTCCAACTCGCCGAGGGCCGGGAGCACTTGCTCGATGTAGTGGAGGAAGGACCGGTTCGGCCCGACGACCAGCGTGCCCGTCCTCGCCAGCCGCTCCCGGTGCGCGTACAGCAGATAGGCCACCCGGTGCAGGCCGACGGCCGTCTTGCCCGTGCCGGGGCCGCCCTGCACACAGACGGTGCCGCCGAGGCCGGACCGTACGATCTCGTCCTGCTCCGGCTGGATGGTCGCGACGATGTCCCGCATCGGGCCCACGCGCGGCCGTTCGATCTCCGCCTGGAGGAGCCTGCTGGTCCGTTCCGCCTCGGCCGGATCGCTCAGATGCTCGTCCTCGTACGCCGTGAGGTCGCCGGCCGTGTAGCCGAAGCGCCGCCGCAGTGCCACGTCCAGCGGGTCCTTCTTCGACGCCCGGTAGAACGGCTGCGACACGGGCGCCCGCCAGTCGACGACCATCGGATCGCCGTCCACGTCGTGCACATGGCGGCGGCCGATGTAGAAGCGCTGCCCCTCCTGTGTGGTGTGGAGGTAGTCGACGCGGCCGAAGAAGAGCGGGGTGTGGGAGAGGTCGGCGAGCGCCTTGATGCGCTCGTCGATCTGCGCCTCCAGCACCGCCGCGTTCACCCAGTTCGCGGTGACGTCCTTGATGTCGAGGGCCTGGACGTCCTCCCGCATGGCGCGCAGGGCGTCGCGCGAGGCGGAGAGATGGGCACGTTCACGCGACAGGGGGTCGGTGTCGGCAGAGTCGGGTACAGGGGCGTGCGCGGGCACGGGTCGCCTCCGGCGGCTACGGCAGGGATCTGGGCAGGCAGACCACCCGGTTTCCGACCGGGCGGTGGCGCTCCTCAGCGGGAGGCGGGCAAGACGGAGGAGTCTAATCAGCGCGGTGGGCGCGGGCGACCGAATTTCGCGCGAGGGCGACGCGGGGCGGCGCGAGCACGACGCCCGGCCGTGCGAGTACTACGCGAGAGCGTCCTCCCCGTAGGGGACGGCCTCTGTCTGGAGTCGTACGCGCGCATCCGCAGGGTTCAGTCCATGGATCGATGTTCTGCGCGCGCGGGAATCCCATCATGGAGGTATGAGTACAGCGACCTTCACCCCAGCAGCCCATGTCCCTCCACCCCATCACGGAGCCACCGCGACCGGAGTCCCGCACTCCCCGCACCGCGTCGGCAACGCCCTGCGTGCCGTCAAGGTCTTCGCCGAGGCCGTCTTCAGCGTCGCCGTCCTCGGTGAGTACGCGGAGGAAGCAGGCGTCCGCCGCCGTTGATCCACTAGGGTCGCGGCCGTGAAGTACCGGAACGTGACCCCTCGTACACTCACCGCAGTCACCTCGATCGCGCTCGCCGTCTCCCTCGCCGCGCTCGCCGGACTCTGCATCGCCCAGCGCATTCCGATGGCCGACACCCTCGTGTACCGGGCGGAGGGGGCAGCCGTCGCCAACGGCACCGATCTCTACGGGTTCACCGTCACCCGCTGGCGTCTGCCGGCCACGTATCCGCCCTTCGCCGCGATCCTCTTCGTACCGACCACCTGGCTGCCCGTCGCCGCGCTCAAGGTGGTCTTCGCCGTCGGCAACGTCCTGCTGCTCGCCCTGCTGGTGCGGCTCTCCTGCCGCTTCGCGGGCCTGCCCGCCCGGACCCCGCTGGTCCTGGCCGCCGTGGCCGCCGGCCTGTGGCTCGAACCCGTCTTCCAGACCGTCCTGTTCGGACAGATCAATCTCGCCCTCGTCTGCCTGCTGCTCTGGGACCTGTCCCGCGACGAGGCGGCCATCGGAAAGGGCTTCGCCATCGGGGTCGCCGCGGGCATCAAGCTCACGCCGCTGGTGTTCGTCGTCCATCTGCTGATCACGGGCCGGATCCGGGCGGGACTGACCGCCCTCGGCTCGTTCGCCGGCACCGTGGCCCTGGGCGCGCTCGTCCTGCCGCAGGCCAGCGCGGACTTCTGGACCCGGCGCATCTTCGAGACGGACCGGGTCGGCAAGGCGTGGATCATCGACAACCAGTCCCTTCAGGGACTGTTCGCCCGGCTGCTGCACACCGGCGAACCGGGAACGGTGTGGCTGCTCGCCGCCGCCGTCACCGCCGTCGCCGGGCTGTGGATCGCCGTCCGCACGGACGGAGCGTGGGGCGTCCTGGCCACCGCGACGACCGCCCTGCTCGTCTCCCCGATCAGCTGGTCGCACCACTGGGTGTGGTGCGTCCCGCTGCTGGCCCTGCTGATCGCGGAGAACCGGATGCGCACGGCCGCGGCGGTCGCCGCCGTCTTCATGGCGCGCACCCTGTGGCTGGTGCCGCACCACGGGGACCTCGACCTGCGGCTGCCCTGGTGGCAGCAGGTACTGGCGTCCCCGTACCCGCTGCTGGGGTTCGCGGTGCTGGCGCTGGCGCGGGGGTGCCGTCAGCGCAGCAGCTCGTCCGCGTCCATGATCCGGTACGCGTAACCCTGTTCGGCCAGGAAGCGCTGGCGGTGCGCCGCGAAGTCCTGGTCGATCGTGTCCCGCGCGACCACCGAGTAGAACCGTGCCTCGTGGCCGTCGGCCTTCGGGCGGAGCACCCGGCCGAGGCGCTGGGCCTCCTCCTGACGGGAGCCGAAGGTGCCCGACACCTGGATGGCGACCGTGGCCTCCGGAAGGTCGATCGAGAAGTTCGCGACCTTCGAGACGACCAGGACGGAGATCTCGCCCTGCCGGAACGCCTCGAACAGCTTCTCCCGCTGGGCGTTCGACGTCTCGCCCTTGATCACGGGCGCGTCCAGGTGCTCGCCGAGCTCGTCGAGCTGGTCGATGTACTGCCCGATCACCAGCGTCTGTTCGCCGCGGTGCTTGGCGACCAGCGCCTCCGTCACCTTCCGCTTGGTCGCGGTGGTGGCGCAGAAGCGGTACTTCTCCTCGGTCTCGGCGGTGGCGTACGCGAGCCGCTCCGAGTCGGTCAGATTGACCCGGACCTCGACACAGTCCGCGGGCGCGATGTAGCCCTGCGCCTCGATCTCCTTCCACGGGGCGTCGAAGCGCTTGGGGCCGATGAGCGAGAACACGTCCGACTCCCGGCCGTCCTCGCGGACGAGCGTCGCGGTCAGACCGAGCCGGCGGCGGGCCTGGAGGTCGGCGGTGAACTTGAAGACCGGCGCGGGCAGCAGATGCACCTCGTCGTAGAGGATCAGGCCCCAGTCGCGGGAGTCGAAGAGCTCCAGGTGGGGGTAGATCCCCTTCCGCCGGGTCGTCAGCACCTGGTAGGTGGCGATGGTGACCGGGCGGATCTCCTTCCTCGTCCCGCTGTACTCGCCGATCTCCTCCTCGGTCAGGCTCGTCCGCTTCACCAGCTCGTGCTTCCACTGGCGGGCGGAGACCGTGTTGGTCACCAGGATCAGCGTGGTCGCCTTGGCCTGCGCCATGGCGCCTGCGCCGACGAGGGTCTTGCCGGCGCCGCAGGGCAGCACGACGACACCCGAGCCGCCGTGCCAGAAGCCCTCGACGGCCTGCTTCTGGTACGGGCGCAGCGCCCAGCCGGTCTCGTCGAGGTCGATGCGGTGCGCCTCGCCGTCGACGTAGCCGGCGTGGTCCTCGGCCGGCCAGCCCAGCTTCAGCAGCGTCTGCTTGATCTGACCCCGCTCGGAGGGGTGCACGGCGACCGTGTCCGGGTCGAGCCGCTCGCCGACCAGCGGCTGGACCTTCTTCGAGCGGAGGATCTCCTCCAGCACCGGCCGGTCACTGCTGGTGAGCACCAGGCCGTGGACGGGGTGCTTGGAGAGGGTGAGCCGGCCGTAGCGGGCCATCGTCTCGGCGACGTCGACGAGCAGCGCGTGCGGGACGGGGTAACGCGAGAACTCGACGAGAGCGTCGACGACCTGTTCGGCGTCGTGTCCCGCGGCCCGCGCGTTCCACAGACCGAGCGGGGTGACCCGGTAGGTGTGGATGTGCTCGGGCGCGCGCTCCAGCTCGGCGAAGGGCGCGATGGCGCGACGGCAGGCGTCCGCCTGCTCGTGGTCCACTTCGAGGAGAAGAGTCTTGTCGCTCTGGACGATGAGGGGTCCGTTCACACCTGCGCCCTTTCGGTAAGCCAAACCTCCAGTGTGCCGTACCGGACGACAGAACTGGCGGGCCTGATCCCGGCGGGCGGGGGCATCAGGGAGCCATGACCGTACAACGGGAAGGCGCCACGCCCGGAAGCGTCGTGGCAGAAGTCTCATGGGGCAGGACCGCCCTCCGCGTTCTGATCATGGTCCTGGGGTTCGTCGCACTGGTCGGCTTCTCCGCCGTGCTGGCCAAACTGACGCTCACCCCGTCGCCGGCCTCGTCGGAGATCGCCGGATCCAATCTGCGGCCCGGGAACTCACTGCGGCAGTACGCCGAGGACTACACGTTCCTCGCGGCCTGCAAGCAGGTCGGCGGCAATCTGGTGCTCGGCGCCCCGTTCGGGCTGATCCTGCCCGTGCTGGTTCCGCGCAAGATGCGCATGGTGCGGGTCGTGGTGCTGACCGCGCTCGTGATGGTGCTCGTGGAGATGGCGCAGGGCGCGATCGTCGAGGGCCGCGCTTTCGACGTCGACGACGTCATCCTCAACACCAGCGGCGCGCTGATCGCCTACCTCCTGGTGGGGCGGAAGATCGGACACCGTTTCCACGCGCTCGCGCGGCCGGGACAGCGGGACCAGGAGCGCGCGGAGCAGGCGGAGGAGCGCCGGCTGGAACGCGGCCGGGAGCGCGAGCGCAAGCGCAAGGCCGCCAGGGCCAAGGCCCGTACCCGTCCGGGCGCCGAGTGGCGTGCCGTGCGGACGCGGGTCGCCGACCGGGTCAGGCGGAGTCGTCGGCGAGTTCCGCGACGCCCGTGATGCGGTGCAGCGGATAGGTGCGGACCTCGTCGGCGGTGTGGTCGTACGCCGTCACGAAGCCGCCCTCGACGCGCACCGGAGCGATCACGCGCTGGCTCGCCGAACCCTCGGCGTTGACGTAGCCGATCCAGATCGCCGAGCCCGTCATCGCCGCGGCCTGCACCGTGGCGAGGGTCTCGGCCGAGGAGGAGCGCGGCAGGCTGCCGTTGGGTGAGGGCTCGGGGGCCGGCTTGCGTTCGACGGTGGCCGCGAGGTCGCCCGCCCGGATCGCCTTCACGGCGGCGCCGAGCAGGGTGGGGTCGGGCACCGGCGGACCGTCGGGGACCGGAGCCGGAGGGGTGCGCGGCGGCGTACGGCGGGCATGCGCCCGGGTGATCAGGACATCACCCTCGGCCGACTCGGCGGCGGGCGCGTACCCCATGGCCCGCAGACCGTCGAGCAGGGCCCCCGGGTCGGCCTGGGCGGCGAGCACGGTCGGCGCGAGGCGTCGCAGCCGCAGGCCCTGGGAGCGCTTGTCGGCCAGGATCTCGTCCAGCAGGGCGTCGTCGTCGCAGCGGACGTAGGCCGAGGCGGCGCCGATCCGCAGATGGCCGTGACGGCGGGCCACGTCGTCGATCAGATACGACAGCGGCTGCGGAACCGGTGTGCGCGAGTGGGTGGCGAGAAACGTGTGCAGGTCGGACGCGGACCGTCCGGCGTCGAGCGCTCGGCGCACCGAGCCGGGCGTGAAGCGGTAGACCGTCGCACCGCCCTTGGACTCCACATCGGCGAGGACGGCGAGCGTCTCCGCGAGCGGCCGCTCCAGCGGGCCGGGGGCCACGGCGGTGAGGTCGGCCTGGAGGAGCACATGGTCCAGCGGCTCGAGCAGCAGCGGCGCGAGCGCGGCTGCGGCGAGGGCGACCGGATCGGGGCCGGCTCCCGTGGTGCGTGAGGCGTCGGGGCCGGGGGTGCGGGCAGCGTCAGGGCCCGTGCCCGAGGGGCCCGACGGGCCGAGCAGCGCGCGGCCGTGCGCCGACAGGGCGCCACGGCCCGTCACACCGAGGGTCTCCGCCTCCGTCAGCGTCCATGCGGCGACCCGCGAGCGCAGATCCACGGAACCGTCCGCGGCGCTGCGGGCGGCGTTGGCGTCCGCGCCGGTCCCGCCCCGCAGCGGGCGCTCCCAGCGCAGCCTGGCGAGCACCGTCTCCGGGTCGGGCGCCGTCCCCGCCGGCAGCACGGCCAGCAGATCGAGGACCCTGCGGCGCACCTCCGCGGCCGCCGAGCGGTCCAGATCGGGACCGAGCGCGGAGAGCGAGCGGCCCTTGGCGTCCTGCCCGCCGATCAGACCGGACGTACGGGTCGCGGTGAGCCAGGCCGATGCCAGCAGCGCCCAGCGCTCGGCCGGGGGCAGGGTGAGCCACTCGTCGTACGCGGGCGTCGGCGCGTACCGCTCGTCGGCCTCGCCGTCCGCCGCCAACAGGCCGGCCGCGTAGGCGAGTTCGATCCAGAAGGCGGCCATCTGCTCGCCGGTGTCCAGCGCGGCAGCGGTCCGCTTGAGGTCGCGTACGGACAGACCGCCGGACCGCATGACGGCAGGTCCGCCCTCGTGCCAGTCCTGAAGCAGGTCCTCGACCGTCGACAGCGCGGTGAAGGCCTGGCCGGCCGCGGTGCTGTCCACAACCTGTGGACGGCCCTGCGTGAGGGACGCGCTCGCCGCGGGCCCCACCGCCGGCGGCACCGGCTCCGGCACCCGGTGCGCCCGGCCGCCCCGCAGATGCAGGGCCACTTCACGCGGCAGCACCACGGTGCGCGGCGAGGCGGGCAGCAGCATGCCGTGGTCGCGCAGCCACTGCACGGGCGGCGCCGGATTCGCCGTCACCTCGCCGTACGGAGGCCCCCACACCAGCCGGTCCAGGACCGTCAGCGCCTCCGACGGCGCGGTGTCCAGCAGCGCGCCCATGCGTCTGCGGTCGGTGAACAGCGAGGTCAGCGAGGCGACCGCGGACACCGGGTCGTGCGTCGTCGGCAGTCCGGCGGCCGCCAGGATGTCCTGGAGACGGCCCGGCGACATCCCCGACGTGGACTCGGCGACGGTCGGGCCGAGGCCGGTCGGCGACGGCCGGGTGGGGGAGGGGGCCAGCAGCTCACGCGCGGTGCGCACCAGCCGCAGCCGGTCGTCGCCGCCCCACACCAGCGCCTGCCCGCGCAGCACACCCAGCGCACGCGGCAGCGCCGCCTCGACGTCCGGGTCGCCCTCGTCACCGGACAGCAGAGCGAGCAGGGTCTCGTACGGGGCCGGGTCGGGGGCCACCGCCAGCGCCTCGGCGGTCTGCAACGCGAACCGGTCCAGACGCTCCAGTGCCCGCACGACCGAGGCGCGGGTGCCGGCACGGGTGGCCAGCTGCGTCACGTCGTTGGGTACGGGGTTCAGCAGATCGGGGCGGGCGCGCAGCAGCGCCGCCAGCTCCTCGTCGTCGCGGGTACGCAGGGCCTCGGCCAGCGTGCGCGGACTGCTGCTTCCTTCGGGCATGGTCCCCATCCGCCCCACGGTAGACCCTGGAGCGCTACCGTCGGGGACAGGGCGGGCCCGGGAAGACAGGGCGGCCCGGCAGGGGAACGTCAGGGGAAACGGCCGTGGGGATCGAGAGCGACCAGCTCGTCTACGACTATCTGAGCCGGGTCGGCGACCTGGCGCAGCAGCAACAGCTGCCGTCCGGCACCCGGATGAAGCTGGTGTCGGCACTGCGCGGCGAGATCGACCGGCAGCGCGCGAAAGCCGTGTCCGACAGCCCGGCGGCCGTGCGCCGCATCCTCGGACGGCTCGGCACACCGGACGAAGTGGTCGCCTCCGCCTCGGACGGTGACGGTCCGGCACAGCCCCCGGCCCCCCGGCACACACCCTCGCGCGCGGCTCCGCCGGAACCTCTGCCCACCGCCGATCTGCCGGCCCAGCGCGTACGCCGCCGGGTCCCCCGGCCGCGCACCGGAACGGCCCGCGAACGGCCCGGGAATCCGCAGCCGTCGGTGGGCGCGTCGCCGCCCCATCTCGCCGGCATGGACGAGCTCGGGCCGTCCGACGGGGTGGACTGGTGGCGGGTCGAGCCCAAGCCGTTCGGTGCGGGCGAGAGCGTCGCCGGCTTCACCGGCGGGGTGGAGATCCCCGAGATACTCAAACCCCCGCCCACCGAGGAGGAGTTGGCGGCGAAGGCCGCCAGGGCCGCCGAGGAGGAGGCCGAGGCGGCGGAGTACGAGAGCGAGGAAGCGGCCGGCGAGGCGACGGAGACCGTCGTCGCGCGCCGCCGGTGGCGGCCCCGGCTGCGACGCCGCGCGGAGGAGGCCGTGCCCCGGGCGGGCTTCGGCAATCCCCTCCTGCTGCTCGCGGCCGCGCTGCTGGTCGCGGGCGCACTCCTCGGCAACTGGCTCGCGCTGGGCCTCGGCTGGCTCCTCGCGTACGGCTCGCGCCGGCTGACACCCGCGGAGGTGAAGACGGCGGTCTTCGGCCTGCCGGGAGCCGCCGTGGCCGGCGGACTGGTCTGGCTCTGGGGCCGGTTCGAGGGCCGCTGGGGCGAGCCGATCCCGGAGAACGGCATGCGCGACGCGCTGGCCGGGACCTGGCCCTGGGTGCTGAAGGGCGCGGCGCTCGCCTCCGCGCTCTATCTGGTGTGGCGGGCGCGGAGGCGGTGAGCCGTGCGGGGTCCGGCGGTGGTCAGGACGTGTGGCCGGTCTGGACCGGACCGGTGCTCTCGGACTGCACCGGGACGCGGTCCCCGGTCCCGGCCGACCACGGACTACCCGGTACCACCAGGGGCGAACCCGTCACCGGGTCCGGGACGACCACCGCCTCCAGGCCGAAGACCTCGCGGACCAGCGCGGCCGTGACGACCTGCGAGGGGTGCCCCTCCGCGACGATCCGGCCCGCCTTCATCGCGACCAGGTGATCGGCGTACCGGGCCGCCTGGTTGAGGTCGTGGAGCACGGCGACGACCGTGCGGCCGCGCTCGTGGTTGAGCCGGCGCATCAGGTCGAGCACCTCCACCTGGTGCGCGATGTCGAGGAACGTCGTCGGTTCGTCGAGCAGCAGCAGATCCGTCTCCTGGGCCAGTGCCATCGCGATCCACACCCGCTGGCGCTGGCCGCCGGAGAGCTCGTCCACGGAACGCTCCGCGAGAGCGGTCACATCGGTGCGGGCCATCGCGTCCGTGACCGCCCGCTCGTCCTCCTGAGACCACTGCTTCCACCACGCCTGGTGGGGCTGGCGGCCGCGCGAGACGAGATCGGCGACGGTGATGGCCTCGGGGGCGACGGGAGACTGCGGCAGCAGTCCGATCGACTGCGCTATCCGCTTCGTCGGGATCCTCGCGAGCTCGTCGCCGTCGAGCAGGACGGCCCCGCCCTTCGGCCTGAGCAGCCGGCCGAGCGCGCGCAGTGTCGTGGACTTGCCACAGGCGTTCGGGCCGACGATCACCGTCACCTTCCCGTCGGGGACGGCCAGGTCGAGATCGTGGACGACCGTGCGGTCCTCGTAGGCGAGCGTCAGCCCGCGCGCGGTGAGCCTGCTCACGACGTTCCTCCAGCGGTACGGCTCCGGACGATGAGCCAGATCAGGTACGGGGCGCCGACGGCGGCCGTCAGCACGCCCACCGGCAGTTCGGTGGGCGCGAGAAGTTTCCGGGCGAGGAGATCGGCGAGTACGACGATCACCGCGCCCATCAGGGCGGAAGAGACCAGCGGGATCTGCGCGGTCCGCGTCATCCGGCGGGCGATCTGCGGCGCGAGCAGGGCCACGAAGTCGACCGGTCCGGCGGCGCCGGTCGCCACGGACGCGAGCACCACACCGACGAGGACGAGCCCGAGACGTACGCGGCCCAGCCGGACGCCCAGCGCGGTCGCGGTGTCGTCGTCCAGAGAGACGGTCCGCTGGGCGCGGGCCGCCCACAGGATCGCCGGTACCAGCGCGAGAAGCAGCCAGCCGAGGGGCGCCGCCTCCTCCCAGCCCCGGCCGTTGAGCGAACCCGTCATCCAGATCTGGGCCTGCTGGGCGACGAGCACGTCGCCCTTCGTCAGGAAGAGCGTGGTGACCGAGCGCAGCGCGATCGCGAAGCCGATGCCGATGAGGACGAAGCGGGTGGCGTGCAGGCCGCCCCGCCAGGCGAAGAGGTAGACGAGCGCGGCGGCCGCGATGCCGCCGGCGACGGAGAGGTAGGGCAGGACGGTGTACGAGGTGAGCCCGAAGGTCATCGCCCCGACCGTGAGAGCGCTCGCGCCCTGGCTGATCCCGATGATGTCCGGGCTGGCGAGCGGGTTGCGGGCGACGGTCTGGATGAGCGCGCCCGCGATACCGAAGGCGGCCCCGACGAGCAGCCCGACGGTCATCCGGGGGAGCCGCAGGGTGCCGACGACCAGTTCGTCCGCGGAGGGCCGGCCGAGGAGCACCCGGACGACCTCGCCGGGCGCGACGAAGCTCTCGCCGACGCAGAGGTAGGCGACGCAGACGGCGGCGAGCACCACGGCGAGAGCGGCGGCGGTGACGGCGGCGCGCCGGTGCAGGAGGTACGAGCCGCGCCCGGCTCGCACCAGGGCGTACCCCGGGGGGCGGACGGTGGTGCTGCTCATGTCGTGGCCCCTGCGCGGTGGGTGGTGCGGGAACAGGCGTGGCGGGTACGGGTGCTGCGGCTGCGGCTGCGGCTGCGGGTGTCGCGGTCACGGGTGCGGTGGCCGGACCGGTCGGCGCCGCCCCGGCGGAAGGCCGCGCTCACGCCGGGACCGCCTTGCGGCGGACCAGGGCGACCAGGAACGGAACGCCGATCAGGGCCGTCATCACACCCGCGGGGATCTCCCCGGGCGGGAACACGATCCGGCCGATCACGTCCGACACCAGCAGCATCACCGGGCCGATCAGCGCCGCCATCGGCAGCAGCCAGCGGTGGTCGCCGCCCACGATCGCGCGGGCGATGTGGGGCACCGCGAGGCCGACGAACGCGATCGGGCCGGCCGCCGCGACCGCCACTCCGGTGAGCACCGTCGCGCCCACCCCGCCCACGATCCGCACGGTCGCCACGTTCTGGCCGAGGCCCTTTGCCACGTCCTCGCCGAGCGCCAGCGCGTCGAGACCCCGCGCCACCGAGACGACCAGCACCGTGCCCACCAGCAGGAACGGCCAGACCTGGCCGACGACTTCCGCGTCACGCCCGGCGACGGAGCCCACCTGCCAGAACCGGAACTCCTCCAGCGTCGCCGCCTTCGTCGTGAGGACCGCCATCGTCACCGACACCAGCAGCGCGTTGACGGCCGCGCCTCCGAGCGCCAGCTTCACGGGCGTCGCGCCGCCCCTGCCTCTCGCGGCGATCGCGTACACCGCGACGGACGCGAGGGCCGCGCCGGCGAAGGCGAACCAGACGTACCCGGTCAGTGTGTGGATCCCGGCGAAGGCGATGGCGAGGACCACGCTCACCGACGCGCCCTGGCTGATGCCGAGGATGCCGGGGTCGGCGATGGGGTTGCGGGTGATGCCCTGGAGGACCGTGCCGGCGAGGGCGAGCGCCGCGCCGACCATCAGGCCGATGAGGGTGCGCGGGACGCGCAGTTCGCGGACGACCTCGGCGGCGTCGCTGTGCCCGCCGTGCAGCAGGGCGTCGAGTACGGCCGTCGGCGCGATCGCACGCGCGCCCACCGCGAGGCTGAGCAGGATCGCGAACAGCAGGGCCGCGACGGCGGCGGCCGTCCAGCCGATGCGGCGGACCGCGAGCGCGCGTCTGGCTGACATGGGGACCAATCGAACGGGACAAGGGGTTGGTAAGGCTTGCCTGAGTCTACGGAAGGGTCCGCGCGGCCCGATGGGCACAATGGTCTTATGGCATCGCACCCCTCACCCGGCCCGTCGCCCGCGTCCCCGGCCCGCCCCGAAGGCCCCCTCACCGTGGGGTTCGATCTCGACATGACGCTGATCGACTCCCGCCCGGGCATCCACGCCGCCTACCGTGCGCTCTCGGCGGAGACCGGGGTGTGGATCGACGCGGACCTCGCCGTCACCCGGCTCGGCCCGCCGCTGGAGCAGGAGTTGGCGCACTGGTTCCCCGACCGGCAGATCCAGGCCATGGGCGACCGGTACCGCGAGCTCTACCCCACGTACGCGATCGGGCCGACCCTCGCCATGCCCGGAGCCCGCGAGGCGGTGACCGCGGTCCAGGAACTCGGCGGCCGCGCGATCGTCGTCACCGCCAAGCACGAGCCGAACGCCAAGCTCCACCTCGCACACCTGGGCATCGAGCCGGACGCGGTGATCGGCTGGCTGTGGGCGGAGGCCAAGGGGGAGGCGCTGCGGGAGCACGGCGCGCGGGTGTACGTCGGCGACCACACGGGCGACGTGCGCGGCGCTCGCACCGCGCGGGCGCTGTCGGTCGCGGTGCCGACGGGTCCGTGCACCGCCGATGAACTGCGGGAAGCCGGCGCGGACGTGGTGCTCGACGACCTCATGACGTTTCCGGCCTGGCTGCGCGACTACGCGGCGGGACGAGCCGCCTGAGGTGTATGCGCCGCCTGTGCCGACCTGGCCGCGCGGCGCTGCACCGCGATGGATCGCAGCACACCGGCGGCGGCGATCAGGAAGCCGACGCCCATCAGCATGCAGACCGCGTACGCGAGCGACGGGAACGGCTCGGTGCCGAGGAACAACGGTGCCACCGTGACCAGTGTGGCGACCGCGCCGACGATGAAGACGATGGCACCGGCACGGACCAGCCCGTCACCGGGGGCGTGAGGAGTAGCAGTCATCCGGCCAGGGTAGTTCCCTGCGCGTAGGAACCGATCGGCGACGTCTTGTCACCGGCCCCTGGACCATTAGCCTTGGGGGTGGCGGGTCAGGCGACCCGCTGTAGTGCTATCCAGAGCCGTTTTTCGGCGCCCATCTTCCGGTGCCCCAGCGCCCCAAGAGTACGAGGACGAGGACAGACGTGCCTACCGGCAAGGTCAAGTGGTTCAACAGCGAGAAGGGCTTCGGCTTTCTCTCCCGCGACGACGGCGGCGACGTCTTCGTGCACTCGTCGGTTCTGCCCGCCGGGGTGGAGGCGCTCAAGCCCGGTCAGCGTGTCGAGTTCGGCGTGGTCGCGGGTCAGCGCGGCGACCAGGCTCTGTCGGTGACGATTCTCGACCCCACCCCGTCCGTGGCGGCGGCACAGCGCCGCAAGCCCGATGAGCTGGCCTCCATCGTCCAGGACCTGACGACGCTGCTGGAGAACATCACGCCGATGCTGGAGCGCGGCCGCTACCCCGACAAGGTGCACGGCAAGAAGATCGCCGGCCTGCTGCGCGCCGTAGCGGACCAGCTGGACGTCTGAGGGCTGTCCTTCGGACCGGGCCGCCGGGCCCGGTCAGTTGTCGACGAAACCCAGCGCATCGCGGCCGAGGGGCGGTACCAGCCCCTCGGCCGCGGCGCGTGTCAGCAGCCCGCGCACCGCGGCGTAGCCGTCCTCGCCGAGGTCGGCGGTGAACTCGTTGACGTAGAGCCCGATGTGCTGATCGGCCACCGCCGGATCCATCTCCTGGGCGTGCTCCAGTACGTAGGTGCGGGAGGCCGCGGGATCGTCCCAGGCCATCCGGACCGACGTACGGATCGACTCGGCCAGCTGCCGCAGGGTCGCGGCGCCCAGCGACCGCTTGGCGATGATCGCGCCCAGCGGGATGGGCAGCCCGGTGGTGGACTCCCAGTGCTCGCCCATGTCGGCGAGGCAGTGCAGCCCGTAGTTCTGGTAGGTGAAGCGCGCCTCGTGGATGACCAGTCCGGCGTCCACCTTGCCGTCGCGCACGGCGGGCATGATCTCGTGGAACGGCATCACGACGACCTCGCCGACGCCTCCCGGCACGAGCTCCGCCGTCCACAGCCGGAACAGCAGATACGCGGTGGAGCGCTCGCTCGGCACCGCGACGGTCTTGCCCCGCAGGTCCACACCCGGCTCGCGGGTCAGCACCAGCGGACCGCAGCCGCGGCCGAGCGCCCCGCCGCAGGGGAGCAGGGTGTACTCGTCGAGCACCCACGGCAGTACGGCGTAGGACACCTTGAGGATGTCGGACTCGCCGCGCTCCGCCATGCCGTTGGTGATGTCGATGTCCGCGAAGGTGACGTCGACGCCGGGCGCGCCCGGCACCCGGCCGTGCGCCCACGCCTCGAAGACGAACGTGTCGTTCGGGCAGGGTGAGTACGCGATCTGCAGGGTCACGGCGACTCCTCGAACAGGGGTGTGAGCAGCTGGAAGGCGTGCCGCAGGGAGTCCAGTGCCTCTTTGATGCGCCAGGCGTCGCGGTCGCGCGGTCCGACGGGGTTGGAGACCGCTCGGATCTCCAGGACGGGCAGAGCGTGGGCGGCGGCGGCCTCGGCGACCCCGAACCCCTCCATCGCCTCGGCGCCGGCGCGGGGGTGACGCGCGGTCAGTTCCTCGGCCCGGCGCGCGGTGCCGGTGACCGTGGAGACGGTGAGCACGGGTGCGACGAGATGCGGCTGCCCGCCGGCCTCCAGCAGCTCGGCGGCCCGGACCGGCAGCCCGGAGGGCGGGAGATGGGTGGTGCGGCCGAATCCGAGTTCGTCGACAGGGAGGTATCCGTCGGGGGTCTCGGCGCCCAGATCGGCGGCGATGATCTCGTCGGCGACGACGACCGTGCCGAGCGGGGCGTGGGGCGGGAAACCTCCGCCGATGCCGGCGGAGACGACGAGGTCGTAGGGCGGGAGGGTGCCGCGAGCGTCAGATGGTGCCTGTGCGGGTCCCGCCGTCAGCGCCTGTGCCTGCTCGTGGGCCGGCGCGGTCAGGGCGGTCGCCGTCGCTGCCGCAGCCGCAGCCGGACCCACGCCGGCCGCGAGGACGTCCACGAGTACGGCCGGGGTCTGCGCGCCGGTCGTGGGGCGCGCGTACCGCGTCAGCGCGTAGCCGCCCGGCAGGGTCCGCGGACTCCCGTCCGCGAAACCCGTGAGGCCGGCGGCGACCGATCCGGCCTCCGCCGCCACCGCGGTCACGACAAGTACGCGCACAGCCTCGCTCCTGGGGTCAGGAGGTCTTCTCGAGCGTGAAGTGCCAGATCCCGACGAGCTTCTTGCCGTCCGTCTCCACGATGCTGACCTGGGCCTTGTTCGTGGTCTCGCCGGTCTGCGAGGCGAAGAACGCGTTGCCGGGGATGGTCCGGTACGTCTTCTTGTACGGCTCCTGCTCGGCCTGCTGGCCGCCGATGAACAGGGTCCAGCCGTTGTCGGCGATCTCGGGGTCGACGCCGAAGCGGACCTTGTCGTCCATCGCGACCTTGACGGTCTTGCCGTCCTTCTTGTTCAGGCAGCCCTGGATCAGGGATTCCTTGATGGCCTCGCCGTCGTTGTAGCAGGCCGCCTCGGTGCTGACCGAGTTCGTCCCGACGGTGACGGTCGCGAGCGGTGTCGGCTTGTCGCAGGCGGAGAGGACGAGGAGCCCGGCGGAGACGGCACCGACGGCGGCAGCAGCACGGCGGCGCTTGCCGGAGAAGAACGCAGCGGTCATGGCCGAAAGGCTATCGGGCCGGGGGCGTGGGTCGGCGCGGGGGTGGCGTGTCGCCCGAATTGCCCGCGGTACGCGCCGCCCGCGATCTCGCCGGTCCCGGCGCACGGGCACGTCCCTCGGCCGTGTCCTCGAACTGTGGGTCCGGGATTCCAGCCTCGCCGGCGTTTGAGGCGCGGGGTTCGGGGCGGAGCCCCGCAGGCACCCGCGCCGCCGGTGGGGGCACGTCCTTCGGCCGTGTCCTCAATCGCCGGACGGGCCGGACGTGCGGGCCCTGAGACGGACGGGC
>NZ_JBHXSL010000006.1:103701-127763 GCF_042714725.1 Streptomyces sp. NPDC058685 | reverse complement strand
CCCCGCAGGCACCCGCGCCGCCGGTGGGGGCACGTCCTTCGGCCGTGTCCTCAATCGCCGGACGGGCCGGACGTGCGGGCCCTGAGACGGACGGGCTGGACTCACGGGCCCTGTGCCGTACGGGCCGACTGCACCGCTCATCGGCGGGGCCGGGAGTGTGGGTCCGGGATTCCAGCCTCGCCGGCGTTTGAGGCGCGGGGTTCGGGGCGGAGCCCCGCAAGCACCGACGCCGCCGGTGGGGGCACGTCCTTCGGCCGTGTCCTCAATCGCCGGACGGGCCGGACGTGCGGGCCCTGAGACGGACGGGCCCGATGCGCGACCTCAGGCGACCTCACGCCACCTTCGGCCGCGGGTGGCCGCCCCGGTGCGCCGCCGTCAGCAGGCCCCGTACCGACAGCGCCGCGCCCACCGCCACGATGCCCGCCGCCACCGACATGCCCAGCGTGCCGTTCAGCGGCAGCGCGATACCGATCGCTCCGCCCACCACCCACGCCATCTGGAGCAGCGTCTCCGAGCGGGCGAACGCCGACGTACGGACCTGCTCGGGCACATCGCGCTGGATCAGCGCGTCCAGGGACAGCTTCGCCAGCGCCTGGCACAGACCCGCCGACGCGCCCAGAACCGCCACCATGCCCGCGCCGAAGAACACCGCCGTGGTGATCGCGGCCGCCAGCACCACCGCCAGCATCGTCGCGATGATCACCTCGGGGCCGCGTGACTTCAGCCACGCGCCGACCGTCGTGCCGAGGGCGTTGCCGACGCCCGCGGCGACGCCGACGATCCCGAGCGACACGGCCGCGCTCTGCCCGGCCAGCGGATGCTCGCGCAGCAGGAAGGCCAGGAAGAAGATCAGGAACCCGGACAGGGCACGGAACGCCGCGTTCGCCTGGAGACCGTGGAGCACCGAGGGGCCGACCGTGCGCAGGCTCGGCTTCTTCTCCCCGTGCGTGAGCATGTGCGCCTTGGCCTCGCCCTTCGCCGAGTCCACCTTCGGCGGCATGGTGAAGGCCCAGTACGCGCCGAGCAGGAACAGCGCGCACGCCCCGTACAGCGGCCACTCGGGCCCGATCTTCTGCAGCCCGACCCCGATCGGTGCCGCGATCCCGGTGGCCAGCAGCCCGGCGAGGGTGACCCGGGAGTTCGCCTTGACCAGCGAGAACCCCGGTGGCAGCAGACGTGGCACGACCGCGCTGCGCACCACTCCGTACGCCTTGGACGCGACCAGCACCCCGAGCGCCGCCGGATACAGCTCCAGGCCGCCCGTCGCCACCGCGCCGGACAGCGTCACCGCGAGCACCGCCCGGGTGAGCATGGCGCCCGCCATCGCCGCCCGTCGGCCGTGCGGGATGCGGTCCAGCAGCGGGCCGATGACCGGGGCGAGCAGGGTGAAGGGCGCCATGGTGATGGCCAGATACAGCGCCACCCGGCCGCGCGCCTCGTCCGTCGGCACGGAGAAGAAGACCGTCGTCGCCAGGGCGACGGTGATCATGACATCGCCCGCGCCGTTGACCGCGTGCAGCTCGATCAGTTTTCCGAGACCCGACTCGCCCGCGCCGTGCGCGTGTGTCGCTTTCCGGATACCGCGGGCGGTGCCGGTGAACGGCAGGTGCAGGGCGCGTCCGACCGCCCGGCCCGCCCTCCCGACCGGCCCGGCTCGCTCCGACGACCTCACGGTTGCCACCACGTCATAGTGCCCCAAGCCCCGCCATGACGAACCGAGATGCGTCGTAGTTGGACCCTTGTTGGGGCGGGCAGGTGGGCGGGGGGCTGCGGAGGGGGTAGCGTGCGTAGCGCGCCACCGGCGGTTGTTCTCGGCCGCGCGCCTCTTCGGCATCCCGCAGAATGGATGACGGTAGGTGTGCCCGAGACAGGTTGGTCTGGGCGCGGACGTCGATGCGGCCCTCTGGTCCGCTCCGCCTGCGGCCCGTCCCTCACGAATCGGCCGGCGCACCCGTGAGACGGCGTAGGAGAGAAGCGAGACCTGTGAGTGCTGCGACGACGCGAAGCCGAACCCCCGACCGTCTGTGCGCCGAGGCGGTAGACCTTGCCCGGGAGGCGGCCGAGGAGGCCGCTGCCCCAGGAGTGGTCGGCGAGCATGTGTCCCTCGTGTCCGAGGGAGACCGCGTCGTCACGCACTTCTTCGAGAGCAAGGAACCCGGCTACCGCGGCTGGCGCTGGGCCGTCACGGTCGCCCGGGCCTCCCGGGCGAAGATCGTGACGCTCGACGAGGTCGTCCTGTTGCCGGGACCCGACGCGTTGCTGGCCCCCGAGTGGGTGCCCTGGAGCGAGCGGCTGCGGCCGGGTGACATGGGCCCGGGCGATCTGCTGCCCACCGAGGCGGAGGACCTGCGCCTCGAACCCGGCTGGACCGGCGAGGACGCGCCGCCGCCGAACTCGGCCGTCGCCGAGACGCTGCACGACCTGGCCGAACGCGTCGAGGACGAGGACGCCGAGCTCACCGACCGCAGGCCCGCGGGCACCGGGGGCAACGGGCGGGGCGCGATCACCTCGATCGCCGAGGAGCTGGGTCTGCGCCGGGCGCGGGTGCTGTCCCGGTACGGCCTGCGCGCCGCGGCTGCCCGCTGGGAGGAGTCCTTCGGACCGAACACCCCGATGGCGCAGGCAGCCCCCGCTCCCTGTGTCTCGTGCGGGTTCCTCGTGCCGATCGGCGGCTCGCTGGGGCAGGCCTTCGGCCTCTGCGCGAACGAGTTCTCGCCCGCCGACGGGCATGTCGTGTCCTTCGCGTACGGCTGCGGTGGCCACTCCGAGGCCGCCGTGATGCCGAAGACGCCGACGCCCGCACCGCATGTGCTCGACTCGATGGGCGCGGACGCGTTCCCGCTGCGTCCCGCCCGCGACGGGGGCTCGGTGTCCTCGGAGCCGGACGCGGACTCGGACGACCTCGGCCACTCGTAGGGGTCGCGGCGTCCCGCCCGGTTCGCTCCTCCCGGGCGGACGGCCTCCGCCGTGCGTGACGCCCTGCCGTACGGATCGGGCGGGTGGTGATCCACCCGTCCGGCTCTCCGTCGTGCCCGCCCTCGACGTGCCCCCCCGTTCGGGGACAAATCGGTGGACACAGGTCCTTCCGCCCTCTGGACGCCCCGTGCTCGGTACGCGGTACCTTCGGCCGCACAGGCATCACCGCCGGCACGAGCCCGGGCAGCACCGGCAGTACCGAACAGAAACGGGCACCGGCGGCATCAGCGGAAGAGCGGAGTCACAGCGTGAGCGTCAGGACGACCGAGTGGGCCGACCCGTTCGGGACGGCGCGGCTGCGGCGCGGCGTGCTCGACGCCTGGGGTGCGAGCCCCGCTCGCTTCCGGGAGGACGCGAACGCCGAGGAGGACCTCGTCCTCGGCGGCTACCGTGACCGCCTCGTCGTGGAGCTGGCCCAGAACGCCGCCGACGCCGCCGCCCGCGCCGGGACCGCCGGCCGGCTGCGGCTGACCCTGCATCCCGGCACCGGGGACGCCCCGCCGGTCCTCGCCGCCGCCAACACCGGCGCGGCCCTGGACGCCACCGGCGTCGAATCGCTGAGCACCCTGCGTGCCTCCGCCAAGCGCGACAGCGGCGAGAGCGCCGTCGGCCGGTTCGGCGTCGGATTCGCGGCCGTGCTCGCCGTGAGCGACGAACCCGCGGTCATCGGCCGCCACGGCGGCGTCCGCTGGTCCCTCGCCGAAGCGCGCGGCCTGGCCGAGGAAGCCGCCCAGGCGAGCCCCGGCCTCGGCGACGAACTGCGCCGCCGCGACGGGCACGTGCCGCTGCTGCGGCTGCCGCTTCCCGCCGAGGGCACCGCCCCCGAGGGGTACGACACCGTCGTCGTCCTGCCGCTGCGCGACGGTGCGGCGGCCGACCTCGTGGAGCGGCTGCTCACCGGGGTCGACGACGCGCTGCTCCTCACCCTCCCCGGGCTCACCGAGATCGTGATCGAAACCCCGGACGGCGTAAGAGAGTTGCGGCGCACCGTCCAGGGCCCCTACGTCCACGTCCAGGACAGCGCCCACGGCGAGCGGCGCTGGCGCGTCGTCAGCCACGGCGGCGACCTCGCGCCGGCCCTGCTGGCGGACCGGCCCGTCGAGGAGCGCCTGCGGCCCCACTGGGCCGTCACCTGGGCCGTGCCCGTGGACGACGAGGGCGCGCCGGCCAGGCCGCGCACCGCACCCGTGGTGCATGCGCCCACCCCCACCGACGAACCCCTCGGCGTCCCCGCACTGCTGATCGCCACGCTTCCGCTGGACACCACCCGCCGCCATCCCGCGCCCGGGCCGCTCACCGACTTCCTCGTGGAGCGCGCCGCACGGGCCTACGCCGAACTGCTCGGCGACTGGCGGCCCGTCACCGTCGGCACCATCGACCTGGTGCCGGGCCCGCTGGGCAAGGGCGAACTGGACGGCGCGCTGCGGGCGGCGATCCTGCGGCTGCTCCCGCGTACGGCGTTCCTGGAGGCCGCGGCCCCGCGCGACGTCGCCGGGGAGTGGTCCGGACAGGACACCGGACTGCCCGTGGGCGAGTCCTCGGCCGGGCTGCGGCCGATCGAGGCGGAGGTCCTGGAGGGCGCCGGCGCGGAGACCGTGCAGGTGCTCGCCGAGGTGCTGCCGAGTCTGCTGCCGGCGGGGCTGGAGCGCCGGGTGGAGCTGCGGACGCTCGGCGTCGCCCGGGTCCCGCTGACCGAGGCGATCGACCGGCTCGCGGGGCTGGAGCGCGAACCGGACTGGTGGCGGCGGCTCTACGACAGCCTCGCCGGTGTCGACCCCGACCGGCTGACGGGCCTGCCCGTCCCGCTGGCCGACTCCCGGACCACGATCGGGCCGCGGCAGACGCTGCTCCCCCTCGCCGACACCCCGCAGGAGCTGGCCCGGCTCGGCCTGAAGGTCGTCCACCCCGACGCGGCGCACCCGCTGCTGGAGAAGCTGGGGGCGCTGCCGGCGACGCCGCGCGCGGTGCTCACGACACCGCAGGTACGGGCCGCGGTCGCCGGGTCGATGGACGCCGGTGAGATGTGGGACGAGGACGCGCTCGACGCCGACGAGGTCGTGCAGACCGTGCTCGCGCTCGTGCGGGACGCCGGTCTCGAACCCGGCGACGAGCCCTGGCTGGGCGCCCTCGCGCTGCCCGACGAGGACGGGGAGCTCGCCCCGGCGGGTGAACTGGTGCTGCCGGGCAGCCCGTTCGCGGCCGTGATGCGCGACGACGAGCTGGCGCTGTGCGATGCGGAGCTGGCCGAACGGTGGGGCGAGCAGCCGCTCGCCGCCTGCGGTGTGCTGGCGAACTTCGCGCTCGTGCGGGCCACGGACGTCGTCCTCGACCCCGACGAACTGGAGCCCCGGGACGGGGACTTCGCCGAACCCGACGACGCGGGACTGCTGGACGCGGTCGACGTCTGGTGCGAGGACGTGCTCGACCGGCTGCCGGACACACCCGTGCCCCCGGTCGCCACGGAGATCGTCGCGGTGCGCGATCTGGACCTGGTGGACGACGACCGCTGGCCGCAGGCGCTGGCGCTGCTGGCGCAGCCCCCGCTGCGGGACGCGCTCACCCAGGCCGTACGGGTCCTGCTGCCGGACGGCACGACGGAGACCGTGCGGCCGTACACCGCCTGGTGGCTGCGGGACCACCCCGTCCTCGACGGCAGGCGGCCCGCCGGGCTGCGGGCGGCGGGCGGCGATCCGCTGCTCGAAGGGCTGTACGAGGCCGTCGACGCGACCGGCTTCGACGACGCGCAGGTGCTGCGGGCGCTGGGCGTACGGACGTCGGTGGCGTCCCTGCTCGACGAGCCGGGCGGCGCGGCCGAGCTGCTCGGCCGCCTCGCGGACCCCGGCCTGCCGGTACGGCCGGCCCAACTGCACGCGCTCTACACGGCGCTGGCGGAGCTCGACCCGGAGCAGGTGACCCTGCCGGACGAGCTTCGCGCGGTGGTCGACGGGGAGGTCCGGGTGGTCGACGCGTCCGACGCGGTCGTGGCCGACGCCCCCGACCTCCTCCCGCTCACCGCCGGCATCCCGCTGCTGCCGGTGGCCCCGTCCCGGGCGGCGGATCTGGCGGAGCTGTTCCAGGTGAGCCGGCTGAGCGAGACGGTGGCGGCGGAGGTCACGACCGAGGGCGAGGAGTACGAGGTCCCGGAGTCGGTGCACGTCCTGCTGGGCGCGGGCACCCCGGCCACGTACGTCGAGCACGACGAACTGATCGCGGGCGGCACCGAACTGGAATGGCGCCGCACCCCGGACGGGGTGATCCACGCGTCCACGGTGGAGGGCGTGGCGGCGGGCCTCGCGTGGGCGGCTGCCCAGTGGCCGCGCCGCTTCGAGGTGGCGGCCCTGCTGGAGGACCCGTCGCGTACGGACGAACTGGCCCGGAACCGCTGGTTCGACTGACACGCCGGCCGGCGCGGAGACGCAGGAAGGGGGCGCCCTGTCCGGGCGCCCCCTTCTCGCGTGTGACGTTCGCGTCCGTGTCCCTGGTGCCGCTCCCGGCGAGCTCCGCCCTGTCGCGCCTGCCCTACCCCCCACGCCCCGCGGGCGTGGGGGGACCCTCACTCGACGACGGACGACCCTTGCCGGTCACGGCACTAGCGGACGTCCACGAAGACCACCGGTGACGCGGCGGCCCCGACACCGGGCGTACGCGGCAGCAGCCACCGCCAGTTGGCGTCGTACGCGGCCTTCGGCGCGGCCTTGACCGTGCCGGTCGCGTCCGCGGTCACCTTGGCGGCGACGGTGTAGGCCGTGGTGCCCGGACGGCGGAACTCCAGCTGGACCGCCTTGCCCGGCAGGGCGTTCCAGCGGCCGGTCGACCAGTCCGCTATCCCGGCGATGCCGGAGACGGCGAACGCCTTGCCCTTGGTCACCGGGACCGTCGGAGCGGTGATCGTCACCCGGGTCTCGCGCAGGATCTGGGCTGTTGCGAGATCGCTCCGGTCGGTGAAGCTCCGGCCGTCGAGGGAGCGGGCCCATACGGCCGTCTTCCACTCACCGGCGAGATCGTTCCGGCCGAGCCGGCCGCGGGCGTTGAGCGGGAAGGGCGCCTCGCACGTGGACGTGGTGGCGTCCACCGGGGTGCACTCCGGGGTCCAGGTACGGATCACGGCGTCCGGCCGGCCCGGGTCGCTCCGGTGCAGGACGACGCCCGTGTCCGCCACGCCCGCCGGGTCGGTGACGGTGTACCGGACCGTGTACGGCTCCCTGTTGGGGTCGTCGTACATGACCGGCGCGATCACCCTGCCGTTGTTGACGACGACGTTCGTGACCTTGATGGAGCCCACGGTCTCGTCGGCCGCCGGCGCCGGGCCGACGAACGCCCGGATCACCGTTCTGCGGACGGTCGATCCCTCCGAGTCCTTGCCGCTCACGCGCAGCGAGACGTACCGCGCGTTCTGCGGGACGGAGAGTTCGGCCGTGGCACGGCCGCCCGTGTCCGCGACGGGCAGAGCGTCCCACGTCGCGCCGTCGTCGGCGGAGTACTCCAGGCCGGTGACGCTCGCGGTCGCCCCCTGCCTGCGGGAGGTGGCGAGCGCCTCCACGGTGACGGGGGAGGCGCCTGCCGCGTTGCGCGCGTCGAGTCCGTCGACACGGACGTCGACGTCCGCGAGCGGCAGGTCGGTGGCGGAGCCGGAGTAGCCGTCGGAGACGAAGGCCCACTCGGTCGTCTGCCGGGTGGAGAGCCGCGTGGGCCGCCCCGTGTGCCGCACCGTCTGGGTCAGTTCATAGGGCGCCTGCGCCCTCGGGACCGCGGCGGACCACACCTTGGGCGTTTCGAGGCCCTTCGTCTCGGCGAGCTTCGTACCGCGCGAGGTGAGCAGGAAGTCCTGGACGGAGTCGTAGTCGCTGCCCGCGTGGCCGAGCGCGTCGGTGAACGCCCACGGCTCGTACACCTCGAGCTTGGTGCCCCGCTGGACGGCGCCGGACGGCGGGAAGGAGCGCAGCGCGAAGGGCGCGGCACCGAACGTCTCGGCCGGGCCTGCGCCCTGGGGGAGGGTGCGGGGCTCGGCGGTGACCGTGGGGCCGCCGTCGTAGGACAGCATGCGGCCGAAGGCCTGGCCGGGCGTGGCGTACTCCGTGACCGTGGAGGGGAACCGGACCGGGGTCGGGAGGTAGACGCCGGACGAGTCGGTGACGGAGGGGTACGACGAGAACCAGCCCGTGGTGTCGTCTCCCGCCGCGCGCAGGGTGGTGACCGTCCGTGCCAGGTCGGCCGTGCGCACCTGGGCCCGCGGCGAGGCGGGCACCCCGCCGGGGAAGTTGCGGTAGAGGTCGTAGCGGTACGGGCTGGGCGTGTTGGCCGCCGACCCGTCCTTGACCAGCACCTCGTGGACGCGCAGCGAGGCACCGGCCAGTGAGAAGGGCGTCGCGTAGACCTTGTTGCCCCAGCCGCCGAGGAAACCGACGACGTCCCCGTTCGGCATACGGAGCGACACGGCCGCGGAGGCGCGGCGCGCGGACGGGTCGTCCGCCGTGATGGCCGTCTCCTTGGCGAGAGCAGGGTCGAACGTCACCGTCAGGCCGCGGTCCTTCACCGTGAACGTCTTGGTGAGGAGGTGGTCGGGCTGCTGCCAGTTGCTGTACATCCCGACGGTGATGTAGTCGCCGGGCGGCAGCGAGACCTTGCCGGAGCTGCCGAACTGCTCCTCGTCGACCTCGTGGTAGACCCAGGTCTTGCGGTTCCACACCTGGATGATGGGCCCGAAGTGATCGGTGCCGGCGAGCTGGATCTTCACGGAGTACGCGGCGCGCGGAGCGGGAGCGGACCGCGTCGGTGATCCGATGCCGACCGTGGTGGACCTGGCCGGCTTCCGCAGTCCGACGGGCTGCACCTGAAGCTTTCCGTCCGTGACGCTGTAGGCGTACCGGCCCGGCTGTTCGCCCAGGTTCTTCGGCACGACGCGGAAGTCGGGCGCCGACTTCCCACGGCGCGGGACGACTTCCAGCCGCTCACCGGTGGCGAGTGTCGCCCCGGCGGCCGGTACGGGATCTGCCGTGGAGGGAGACGGCCCCCCGGCGGCCTGCCCCCATCCGGGCGCGAGGACGACGGCGCTCGCGGCGAGCGTCCCGATCAGTGCGCCGTACGCGGTTCTTCGACGTTTTCCGGCATGCCGCAGCATCAATGCGGTTCTCCCCACCCCTTGTCGCCCGGGCGTCTCCCACGCCTCAGGCGTCACAGCGAGCGCTGTGGTGGGCACAGCGTAATGCTGTTGGTTGAACGATTGAATATGCCCCCCGCATTGCGCGGCCGGACGTCAGTGACCGCCCTTGGGCTCCCTGCAGCCGCCCTCCATGTAGAAGCCGTGCGACTCCACTTCGGGGGGCGTGCCGAGCAGACCCGTGATGCAGGGCCCGGTGTCCGGCACAAGGAAGGTGAAGCCGAGTGAGCCGCCCGTCCCGTACACCTCCAGGTCCGCGCTGCCGTAGCCGAGCCGTCCCAGTGCGGCACGCAGGGCGGGCTCGTCCCGGACACCCTCCAGCCCGTGCGCGACGCGCTTCGCGTGCGCCTCCCCACGGCAGGCGGCGTCGCCCGACAGCGGTGCCTTCCGCTTGAACGCGTGGTTCTCGGCGTACTTCTGCGCCTCCGGGTCCATCGACCGGGACGCGGTGGCTTCGGGGGACGCGCTCGGCCCACGGTCGGAGCAGATGGCCGCCACGTCCTCGAAGCGGCGGTCGTGCTCGGCCTTCGCGGTCTTCCGCGCGGCCTCGTAGGAGGCGGACGCCGAGGCGGCGGCCCGTTCGGCGGCCTGTTCGGCGGCCTTCTCGGTGCCGCACCCCGCCAGCACCGGTACGGCGAGCGCGAGCAGGAGACCGGCGGCGACGGGCGTCAGACGATGCATGCGGCGATTGTGCGCTGCGGTACGGGTGTTGGTCCTGAGTACGCGTACTCAGTCGCCACCCCCGTACACCTCACCCCCGCCGCGGCCCCCTGCTCTCGTCCGAGTCCGAGTCCGAGGCCGACTCCGGCGGCGGCCACGGCGCGTGCAGGGACAGCGGTGGCACCTTGCCGTGGACCACGAGCCGGTGGCGCACCACCATGACGACGGCCGACGCCAGCAGGATCACCGCTCCGCCGAAGCGCAGAATCGTGTCGTACGCGTCCTCCGCGGGACTCTCCGGAGTCATCGCCGTGATCGTGGTCGCCGCGCCCGCGAGGGCGATCGCGCCCAGGGTGACCAGGAACGTCAGCACCACCCCCGACGCCTCGCCCGCCCTGGCCGGCGGTACGACCTGCTGGGTCGCGACGCTGGCGAAGGTCCAGCCCAGTCCGAGGCCGAGCCCGCACCAGGCGAAGACGGGGATGTAGAGCCACCAGGCCGTCACCTGGCTCAGCGCGATCATCCCCGTGCCGGCGATCAGCCCGGCGAGTGCCATCACCGCGGTGGGCCGCATACGCGTCCCCAGCCGGGCTCCCAGAGGCCCGGCGCATGCCACGAGCAGCGCGGGGGCCAGGAAGACGATGCCCGCCATCAGCGGGGACAGACCGCGTACGCCCTGGAGGTAGAGCGTGGCCACGAAGACGGTGACGCCGTAGCCCATGTTGGCGACCGAGCCCATGCCCGTCACCAGGTCGAAGGAGGTGTTGCGGAACAGACGCAGATCGACCAGGGGGTGCCGGGCCCGGCGTTCGCGCAGCAGGAAGAGTCCGAACGCCACCGCCGCCACACCGAAGAGCGCGAGGGTGCGCACACTGTCCCAGCCCCACGCGCTGCCGCGTTCCACGGCCAACGTGACGGCGGCCAGAGCGCACACGATCGTGAAGCAGCCGGTCAGATCGAGCTGGCGGGGCGCCGAGGGGTCACGGGAGTCGGGGACGGAGCGGAGCGCGACGAGCAGCGCCAGCGCGCTGAGCGGGGCGAGCAGCCAGAAGATCCAGCGCCACCCCGGGCCTTCGGTGAACCCGCCGCCGACGAACGGCCCGAGAGCGGTGCCGATGTTGGCGATACCGAACGCGGCGCCCAGCGCACGGCCCTGGTTCTCGCCGGGGAAGGCGTTGCTGATGACCGCGACGGACACCGGGAAGACGAATCCGGCGCCGATGCCCTGGACGACACGGGCGGCCACCAGCAGCGGCAGCCCGGGGGCGAGCGCACAGGCCACGGACCCCGCGGCGAACAGCGCGATGCCGGCGAGCAGGGTGCCACGGCGGCCGAAGACGTCGCCCACCCTGCCGCCCACGATGAAGAAGCAGCCCACGGCGAGCATGTACGCGGACAGTGTCCACTGGGCGGCCGAGGCGGTGACGCCCAGCTCGGCCGATATCCCGGGGATGGCCAGGTTCAGGGCGAAGAAGTCGACCTGG
Organism: Streptomyces sp. NPDC058685; assembly: GCF_042714725.1. NCBI lineage: Bacteria > Bacillati > Actinomycetota > Actinomycetes > Kitasatosporales > Streptomycetaceae > Streptomyces > Streptomyces sp. NPDC058685. Next base: position 116,486 of record NZ_JBHXSL010000006.1, on the reverse strand, counting down.
ATGCAGAACAGGGCGACAGCGCAGGCGACGAAGGCGCCCTTCTGCGCGGACGACGACTCTGCGCGCATGGGCACGTCCCTTCAGGCGGGCCTGGCCGTGTCCCTCGCCGTCCATTCTCGGGCCGTCCCCGCAGGTCCGCAGCCCGACACCCGCCCCGCCCCGGGCCGCCTACGCCGGGTACTTCCTGCCCACGAACCTCCAGGCCAGCTCCAGCAGCACCGCTCCCACCGCGGCGATCGCCGCCGCGGCCCACGGCATCGTCATACCGACCAGCTTCAGCGCGAAGAAGTGCTGGAGCCAGGGCACGACCAGCACGATCAGGAAGCATCCGCCCATCGTCGCCACCAGCGCGACGCGCCACCACGTGTAGGGGCGGGCGATGATCGCGAGGACCCACATCGAGACCAGGAACAGCGTGAGCGTCGCCGCGCTCGTCTCCGCTTCGAGGGAGCCGGGGCCGCTGTAGTGGGAGCGGGCCAGCAGGTAGGTGCAGAAGGTCGTGACCGCCGCGATCGTGCCCGAGGGGATCGCGTACCGCATCACCCGGCGTACGAAGTGCGGCTTCGCGCGCTCCTTGTTCGGCGCGAGCGCCAGGAAGAACGCCGGCACACCGATCGTCAGCGTCGACAGCAGTGTCAGATGCCGGGGCAGGAAGGGGTACTCCACCTGCCAGCAGACCACCAGGATCGCCAGCAGCACCGAGTACACGGTCTTGGTCAGGAAGAGCGTGGCGACGCGGGTGATGTTGCCGATCACCCGCCGTCCCTCCGCCACCACGGACGGGAGGGTCGCGAAGCTGTTGTTCAGCAGCACGATCTGCGCGACGGCCTTGGTCGCCTCGGAGCCGGAGCCCATGGAGACGCCGATGTCCGCGTCCTTGAGGGCGAGGACGTCGTTGACGCCGTCACCGGTCATGGCCACCGTGTGGCCGTTGGACTGGAGCGCGCCCACCATGTCCCGCTTCTGCTGCGGGCTCACCCGGCCGAAGACCGCGTGGGAGTCGAGCTCGGCGGCCATCTCGGTCCGCTCGGAGGGGAGCCGGCGGGCGTCGACCGTGTTCTCCGCGCCCGGCAGACCGAGCTTTCCGGCCACCGCGCCCACGGAGACCGCGTTGTCGCCGGAGATGACCTTCGCGGCGACGTCCTGGTCGGCGAAGTAGCGCAGGGTGTCCGAGGCGTCGGGCCGCAGCCTTTGTTCGAGGACCACGAGCGCGGTGGGGGTCGCCCCGGACGCGACGGCAGGCGCGTCCAGCTCGCCGGCGGCCCGCGCGAGCAGCAGCACCCGCAGACCCTGTTCGTTGAGCTGCTCGATCTCGGCGAGTGTCCTGTCGCCCGCGGGCAGCAGGACGTCGGGCGCGCCCAGCAGCCAGGTGGAGCTGTTGCCGTTGCCCTCGCTGAACGCGGCACCGCTGTACTTGCGCGCCGACGAGAACGGCAGCGACTGCGTGCACCGCCAGTCCTCGCTGTCCGGGTAGGCGTTGATGATCGCCTGGAGCGAGGCGTTCGGCCGAGGGTCGGACTCGCCCATCGCGCCCAGCACCTTGTGCACATAGGACTCGTCCGCGCCGTCCAGCGGCCGCAGCTCGGTGACGTCCATGCCGCCCTCGGTCAGCGTGCCCGTCTTGTCGAGACAGACGACGTCCACCCGCGCCAGGCCCTCGATCGCGGGGAGCTCCTGGACGAGGCACTGCTTGCGGCCGAGCCGGATGACGCCGATCGCGAAGGCGACCGAGGTCAGCAGCACCAGACCCTCGGGGATCATCGGCACGATGCCGCCGACGGTCCTGGCGACCGAGTCCTTGAAGTTGTTGTCCTTGACCACCAGTTGGCTGATGATGAGCCCGGTCGCGGTCGGGATCATCATCCAGGTCACGTACTTGAGGATCGTGCTGATGCCGCTGCGCAGCTCGGAGTGGACGAGCGTGAAGCGGGACGCCTCCTCGGCGAGCTGGGCCGCGTACGCCTCGCGTCCCACCTTCGTCGCCGTGAACGCCCCGCCGCCCGCCACCACGAAGCTGCCCGACATGACCTGGTCGCCCGGCCGTTTGAGGACCGGATCGGCCTCACCCGTCAGCAGCGACTCGTCGATCTCCAGGCTCTCCGCCTCGGCCACCTCGCCGTCGACCACGACCTTGTCGCCGGGGCCGAGTTCGACGAGATCGCCGAGGACGATCTCGGAGGTGGAGATCTCCGCGGACGCGCCGTCGCGCCGTACGGACGGTTTGGCCTCACCGATGACCGCGAGACCGTCGAGGGTCTTCTTGGCGCGCAGTTCCTGGATGATCCCGATGCCGGTGTTGGCGATGATCACGAAGCCGAAGAGGCTGTCCTGGATCGGCGCGACGAAGAGCATGATCACCCACAGCACGCCGATGATCGCGTTGAAGCGGGTGAAGACGTTGGCACGGACGATGTCGGCGGTGGACCGGGAGGAGCGGACGGGGACGTCGTTGACCTCGCCCCGCGCGATGGCTTCGGCGACCTCGGCCGCCGTGAGCCCGGTGGCCGGCGGCCGCGTCGCGGTCAGCGACTTCGGCGGCTTCATCGGGTGCACGGGGTCCAGTTCGGCGCCCGCGTCGATGTGGGGGCCGTCCGGCTCGGGGCCGTTGGTCTCGATCCTCGACCGCTGCGTCATGGTCTCGACGGTACGACCGGACGGTGCCGTTCACCCGCCGAGTCGCCCGGGATCAGACCGGGGGAGGAGAGGAATCGTCCCGGGGAACTACGGGTTCGTCCGAGTCGGACCCCGGCTCGCTCCCGGGATCGGCGGATTCGTCCCCGTGCGCCCCCGGCGCCGGCGGGTCTTCGGCGGCCATGGCCGGGGCCGTCGCGGTCTCCGCCGCCTTCGCCCGCTTGATCGCGACGTCCCGGCCCCGTACGTACCAGATGCCGATCAGGCCGAGGCCCGCGCCGGCCAGGCAGGTCCACACCCACCACATCAGGTCGCGTTCGTCGAACCAGTTGTAGAAGGGGATCTGCACCAGGAAGAGGACGAACCACAGGATGGTGCCGCCGACGATGGTGCCGACGATCGGCCCCTCAAGGGGCTCAGGTGCCTCGTGCCGTGGGGTCCACTTCGCCATGCGGCCAGCTTAGTGCTGCTCCTCTGCGCCTCTCCCGCCCGGTCGCCTCCGCTGCTCACACGCTGTCTACGCGCGGAGATGGCGATCACGGCCTCATATGTTCATACTGAAACGGTTTGCCCCTGACCGGTTTTATTCGTATGAACCGCCAAGTTCAGCACCGCTGAACCGCCGAGTTCAGTCACCGCAATGAGGACCGCATGACCAGCTCGGCCCCCGCCAAGGTCGACCCCCCGCAGACGCCGTCCGGCCCCCTGGACCGCTTCTTCAGCATCTCGCAGCGCGGTTCCACCGTGGCCCGCGAGGTCCGTGGCGGCTTCGCCACCTTCTTCGCGATGGCCTACATCATCGTGCTGAACCCGATCATCCTCGGCAGCGCGAAGGACATGTACGGGCATCAGCTCGACAGCGGCCAGCTGGTCACCGCCACCGTGCTGACCGCGGCCTTCTCCACGCTGCTGATGGGCGTCATCGGCAATGTCCCGATCGCCCTGGCCGCCGGTCTCGGCGTGAACACCGTCGTCGCGCTCCAGCTCGCTCCCCGGATGTCGTGGCCGGACGCGATGGGCATGGTCGTCCTCGCCGGCATCGTCGTGATGCTGCTGGTCGCCACCGGGCTGCGGGAGCGGGTGATGAACGCCGTGCCGCGCAGCCTCCGCAAGGGCATCGCGATCGGTATCGGCCTGTTCATCATGCTGATCGGGCTCGTCGACTCGGGCTTCGTCTCCCGTATCCCGGACGTCGCCAAGACCACCGTGCCGCTCCAGCTGGGCCTCGACGGCCACCTCAACGGCTGGCCGGTGTTCGTCTTCGCCGTGGGCGCCCTGCTCACCCTCGCCCTGATCATCCGCAAGGTACCGGGCGCGATCCTCATCTCCATCGTCGTGATGACGCTCGTCGCCATGGGCATCCACGCGGTGGCGGACGTCCCGAGCTGGGGTCTGACCACGCCCGAGTGGCCGGGCAGCCCGGTCGCGACCCCCGACTTCGGGCTGGTCGGCGAGGTGAGCCTGTTCGGCGGCTTCGAGAAGGTCGGTTATCTGACCGGCGTGCTGTTCGTCTTCACCGTGCTGCTGTCCTGCTTCTTCGACGCCATGGGCACCATCCTCGGTGTCGGCGACGAGGCGAAGCTGATGGACGAGGACGGCAACTTCCCCGGGATCAACCGGGTCCTGCTGGTGGACGGTCTCGCGGTCGCCTCGGGCGGCGCGACCTCGTCGTCGGCGACGACCTGCTTCGTGGAGTCCACGGCGGGCGTCGGCGAGGGCGCCCGGACCGGGCTCGCCTCGGTGGTGACCGGCGCGCTGTTCTCGGTGGCGCTGTTCCTCACACCGCTCGCGACCATGGTCCCCTCGCAGGCGGCGACGCCCGCGCTGCTGGCGGTCGGCTTCCTGATCCTCGCCGGTTCGATCCGGGACATCGACTGGAGCGACTACACGCTCGCGGTCCCGGCGTTCCTGGCGATGGTGATGATGCCCTTCACCTACTCGATCACCAACGGCATCGGCATCGGCTTCATCGCGTTCAGCGTGCTGAGGCTGGCCGTCGGGCGGGGCCGTGAGGTGCCCGTCGCGATGTACGTCGTCTCCGCGGTGTTCGTCTTCTACTACGCGATGCCGGCACTCGGCCTCGCCTGATCCCCCTCGGACCGACGTGACGCCCACGGCTCACGTCAGGCCGTAGAACTTCTCCGTCTCGTCGACGGCCGCCTTGAAGCGTTCGTCGAAGTCGTCGCGAATGAGCGTCCGGACCACGTAGTCCTGGACGCTCATTCCGCGTATGGCGGCGTGGTGCCTGAGCCGGTCGAGCAGCTCACCGTCTATCCGCAGGCTGAGCACAGTCGATCCCATGCCAGCCAGGGTTGCCGCAGCGCCGTGGCCGGTGCGTCACTTTCCGGATGCGTCTCACTCATATGGGTGACCCGGCCCTTTCCCGGGCGCCGCCGGACCGCCCCCGGGGTGCGCCTCCCGTGCCGTCTTCGCGCCCCTGTCGGGCCCCCGCCCCCGGCTGGTATTTAGCATGGGTAATGAGTTACGCTAACGAACATGTCGGACCTGTCCTACGGCGACGATGCCGCCGCCGTGAACTCCCTGCGCTCGGCCGTCATGCGGCTGGGCCGGCGCCTGAAGCACCAGCGCGTCGACGAATCGCTGAGCCCCACCGAGATGTCGGTGCTCGGCACCCTGGCGCGCTGCGGCTCGGCCACCCCCGGTGAGCTGGCCCGCAAGGAGTACGTACAGCCGCCGTCCATGACCCGGATCGTGGCGCTCCTGGAAGCCAAGGGGCTCGTCCGGCTCGAACCGCACCCCGACGACCGCCGGCAGAAGGTCGTCAGCCAGACGGAGCAGGCCGAGGCCATGCTCGAGGAGAGCCGCCGCAAGCGGAACGCCTGGCTGGCCGCCCTTGCCGAGGGGCTCGACGATGAGGAATGGGCCAAGCTGCGCGCGGCCGCTCCCGTACTGGAGAAGCTCGCGCACCTGGCGTAACACCCGACGCCCGAGGAGGCGACGCTGTTGAGTACGGGACCCGGAGCAGACTCCGCACCCGCACCCTCCCCTACGACCATGTTCAGCTCACTGAAGATCCGTAACTACCGGCTCTTCGCCATCGGCCAGGTGGTGTCCAACACGGGCACCTGGATGCAGCGCATCGCCCAGGACTGGCTGGTCCTGACGCTCACCGGATCCGCGTCCGCCGTCGGCATCACCATCGCGCTGCAGTTCCTGCCGATGCTGCTGTTCGGCCTGTACGGCGGGGTGCTCGCCGACCGGCTGCCCAAGCGCGGTCTGCTGCTGGCCACCCAGTCGGCCATGGGCGCGACGGGCGCCGCGCTCGCCGTCCTCACCCTCAGCGGACACGTCGAGGTCTGGCACGTCTACCTCACGGCCTTCCTGCTCGGCATGGTCACCGTCGTCGACAACCCGGCACGTCAGTCCTTCGTCTCGGAGATGGTCGGCCCCGACCAGCTCGGCAACGCGGTCAGCCTCAACTCCGCCAACTTCCAGTCCGCGCGGCTCGTCGGCCCCGCCGTGGCCGGTGTCCTCATCACGGCCGTCGGGAGCGGCTACGCGTTCCTCTTCAACGGACTGTCCTTCCTCGCCCCCATCGCCGGCCTGCTGCTGATGCGCAACAGCGAGCTGCACAAGGTGGAACGCGCGCCCCGGGGCAAGGGGCAGCTGCGCGAGGGCCTGCGATACGTCTCGACGCACCCCGAACTGATCTGGCCGATCGTCCTGGTCGGGTTCATCGGCACCTTCGGCTTCACCTTCCCGATCTGGCTGTCGGCCTTCGTCGACGACGTGTACCACTCGGGCGCGGGCACCTACGGGCTGCTGAACACGCTGATGGCGGCCGGATCGCTGGCGGGCGCCCTGCTCGCGGCGCGCCGCGGGACCTCACGGCTGCGGTTCCTGGTCGGAGCCGCGGTGATGTTCGGACTGCTGGAGACCGTCGCGGCGTTCGCACCGGGGTTCTGGATCTTCGCGCTGATGATGGTGCCGATCGGGATGGCCGGTCTCACCGTCAACGTCACCGCCAACTCCAGCGTCCAGATGGCGACGGAACCGGCGATGCGCGGGCGCGTGATGAGCCTGTTCATGATGGTCTTCGTCGGCGGTACGCCCCTGGGCGCGCCTGTCTTCGGCTGGATCACCGACACCTACGGACCGCGGATCGGCTTCGCGGCGGGCGGTGTCATCTCTCTGCTGGCGGCGCTCGGCATCGGTGTGATGCTCGCCCGCGCCGGCGGGCTGCGGCTGAAGGTCGACCTCCGGCCGGGCCACAAGCACCTGGAGTTCGTGCCCCGGGAGAGGCTCGCGACCGCCGCGTGAGACGAGGGCCGGCCGAGGGGTGGGACCGGAGCCGGCCACGCTGTGGGACGGGGGTCCGGCGCCCCGTGGGACGGTGCAGGGAAGGGCTCCCGGCACCTGTGTGAACCGGGCCGGCTGGGCCAGACTCGGATCATGAGACTCTTTGCCGCCGTACTGCCGCCCGGCCAGGCCGTCGACGAACTCGGCCTCGCCGTGGACCGGTTGAGAACCCTGCCCGGTGCGGACGGCCTGCGCTGGACCGGCCGGGCGGGCTGGCACTTCACCCTCGCCTTCATGGGCGAGGTCGACGAGAAGATCCTGCCCGAACTGCACGAACGGCTCGGCCGGGCCGCACGCCGTACCGACCCCTTCCCGCTGCGCATCCACGGCGGCGGGCACTTCGGCAAGCGTGCGCTGTGGGCCGGGGCCTCCGGCGGGCTGGCCGAGATGCGCCTGCTCGCCGAGCGCGCGGACGCGGCTGCCCGCAGGTCCGGGATCGGCATGGAGGAACACCGTCGCTACACGGCCCACCTCACCGTCGCCCGCAGCCGCGTGGACATGTCGCTGATCCCGTTCGTCGACGCGCTGGCCGACTTCGACAGCACCCCCTGGGAGGTGTCCGAACTCCGTCTCGTCCGCAGCAACCTGCCGGTGAGCGGGGTGAAGGGCGAGGAGCCGCGGTACGAGACGGTGGGCAGCTGGCCGCTCGGCAAGGACGCGGGCGCTCTGCCGGAACCGGGCGCGGAGGCGGCCATGGAACCGGGGCCGGCCACCGATCCGGGGCCGGGCGCCCCGACGGTCCCCGGCACCGAACCGGGCGCGGGTACGGAGGCGGGCGCGAGTACGGAGCCGGGTTCGGAACCGGAGCCGGGTTCGGAACCGGAGCCGGGTTCGGGGCCGCTCGAACAGCCGCGTTAACCTCGTTGCGTGAAGACCAAGACCAGAAACCAGATCATGGCCGGCGTCCTTGTGCTGATGTTCGGCATCATCGCCGTGGCGGCCGTGGCCGGCCGGTAGCGGCGTCCGGTAACCGTCCGCTGCCGGCCGGCCCACGGCCGTCCGCCGGTCACTGCCGGTGACCTACCAGGCGAAGGCCTCCGGAGAGGGCCCCGGCCCCGGGAAGATCTCGTCGAGACCCGCCAGCACCTCGTCGCTCAGTTCGAGCTCGACGGCGCGCAGCGCGGACTCCAGCTGGTCCGCCGTACGCGGACCGACGATCGGTCCCGTGACGCCCGGACGGGAGAGCAGCCAGGCCAGCGCGGCCTCACCCGGCTCCAGACCGTGCTTGTCGAGCAGGTCCTCGTACGCCTGGATCTGCGCACGGGAGTCGGCGTCGGCCAGGGTGTCGGCGGCACGGCCGGTCGCGCGGCGTCCGCCCTGGGCCTCCTTCTTGAGCACCCCGCCGAGCAGTCCGCCGTGCAGCGGCGACCAGGGGATGACGCCCAGGCCGTACTCCTGCGCGGCCGGGATCACCTCCATCTCGGCGCGGCGTTCGGCGAGGTTGTAGAGGCACTGCTCGCTGACCAGCCCGTACGAACCCCGGCGCGCGGCCGCCTCATTGGCCTGGGCGATCTTCCAGCCCGGGAAGTTGGACGACCCCACGTACAGGATCTTGCCCTGCTGGACGAGTGTGTCGATGGCCTGCCAGATCTCCTCGACCGGGGTGCTGCGGTCGATGTGGTGGAACTGGTAGAGATCGATGTAGTCCGTCTTCAGCCGCTTGAGGCTGGCGTCGACGGCGCGCCGGATGTTGAGCGCGGAGAGCTTGTCGTGGTTGGGCCAGGCCTCGCCGTCGGCGCCCATGTTCCCGTAGACCTTGGTGGCGAGGACCACCTTGTCGCGGCGGTCGCCGCCCTTGGCGAACCAGCTGCCGACGATCTCCTCGGTGCGGCCCTTGTTCTCGCCCCAGCCGTAGACGTTGGCCGTGTCGAAGAAGTTGATGCCCGCGCCGAGTGCGGCGTCCATGATCGTGTGGCTGTCGGCCTCGTCGGTGAGAGGCCCGAAGTTCATCGTCCCGAGGACGAGTCGGCTGACTTTGAGTCCCGTGCGTCCGAGCTGCGTGTACTCCATGGGCCCCAAGCCAACTCCTTGGAGCGCGCTCGAAGCAAGGGCCGGCCTCGCGGCACGCTCAAGCCCCGCTGAACCAGCCCGCCGCGTCGAGGCGGAAGGCGTCGGCGGGGACGACGGAGCGCAGTGCCTGCTCGATGTCGCCGACCCGGTCCGCACCGAGCTTCCGTGCCCAGTCGGCGCGCAGTTCGTCGAAGATCGCGGCCGAGCGGGACAGCGCGTCCAGGCCGTGCGGGGTGAGCCGGACGAGCTTGCGGCGGGCGTCGGCCGGGTCGTCGGCGCGCACCGCGTAGCCCAGTGCCACGAGCCGGTCGACGGTCTTGCCGGCGGCCTGCTTGGAGACGCCGAGGCGGCGGCCGACCTCGCTCGCGGTCGCGCCGTCGATGCCGATCGCCTGCATCGCGAAGCCGTGTGCGGGGCGGACGTCGGGGTGGCCCTGGCGGGCCAGCTCGACGTGGAGCCGGTCGATGAGAGAGCGGAATCCGGCGAAGAGGAGCAGGGGGAGCTCGTAGCCCCTGCCGGGAACCCCCTTGCCGTTATCGACAACCTGGTTTACCTTTTTATCGTCAACCATGTTGTCCATCTTAGAGGGGTCACCGTGCTTTCCGATCACGCCGTCGCCGATCGCGCTTTTCCCGACCACAGCCCGGAGTCCGCACCGCCCGCGTCCCGTCGTTCGATGGAGGCGGTCCGGCGCAATCTGGGGCATCTGCCGCCCGCGGTCGCCCGACTCGCCGCCTCGCCGCACACGCTGGACGGATTCCTTCAGCTCAGCGCCCTCTTCGAGCGCACGACGCTGGATCCGGTGGCGCGCGAGGTCGTCATCATGACGGTCGCGGCGCGCAACGAGTGCCATGTCTGCGTCGTGATGCACACCGGCAAACTCCGGGCGCTGGGGGCGGATGAGGAAACCGTGGCGGCGCTCGTCGCGCAGCGCCCGCTCGACGACGAACGCCTCGAAGCCGTACGGCGGTTCACGCTCGACGTGATCGCCGCGTCCGGGGCGGCCGGGGACGAGTCCCTGGCGGCGTTTTTCGGCCAGGGCTTCACTCCGCAGAACGCGCTGGAGGTGGTCATGGGGATCGGTACTTACACGCTTTCCACCTTCGCCAACCGCCTGACGCGCGCCCCGCTGGAGCCGACAGCCTGATTTGGCCGTTACATGTCAACATTCGGTGGCTCTCCTTGTTTTCCCCGGAGGCCCGTGCGGCAATGAGGAGCGTCGCTGACGACCCATCAGCCGCACCGTGCTCGCAGGTGATCCGGCTCCCCGGGCTCCCCACGCCCCAGGATCTCGTGCGCACGCCCGATGGCAGCCGCCGGCGTCGGCCCGTGACCCCCACACACGAAGGCGGGACCTCCCATGAAGCACGGCACATTCGGCATCGGCACGTTCCTCGGCGTCGGCCTGCTGGCCGCCGGCACGCTCGCGATGGCGCCCGCGGCCCAGGCGGTGACGCCGGAGAAGGCGACACTGTCCTTCGACTGCGGTTCGTTCGGCTCGGGTACGGCGAACCTCACGGCCACGCAGGACGGCACGGCCGCGACCATCAGCCTGGCCACGGACGCCATCACCTCGCCCCTGCCCATCTCGGCGAACTCGGTGAAGTCCACGCTCACGCTGGCGAAGAACGGCACGGACACCACGACGTTCACCGGCAACGCCAACCCCGCGATCCCGGCGGGCGGCGCCGTCTCCACCGGTCCGCTGGACGGCACCGTGGCGGTGGGCGACAGCCTCGAAGCCACGTCCCTGACCGTGGTGGTGTTCGGGATCACCGCCACCTGCACGGCGACCTCCCCGCAGAACCCCGGGCCGTTCGTCTTCTGACGGCTTCGGCCGGGGCGGTACGCGGCAGGATCAGGCCGCGGCCTCGTAGCGGGCGCCCAGCCCCCACGCCTGGTGCATCGCCTGCGCGTACGCCGCCGCGAGCTTGTGCTCGCCCGACGCGCTCGGGTGGGTGCCGTCGTAGGTGTCCGTGTCGAGGTCGTACCGCTCGGGACGGGACGCCAGGAGGATCGGGGACGCCGCGGTGTCCAGGTCGGCGACCGCTTTGGCGAGCAGTTCGTTGAAGCGGTCGCACTCCGCCGCGAACGGCGCGTCCGCACGGGCGCGCACGTTCGGTATGACGGGGAGCAGCACCATCCGGACGTGCGGGTTGGCCGCACGGGACTCGGCGATGAACCGGCGGACGTTCAGGGCGGTTTGGCCGCTGTCCGTGTAGAAGCCGAGGTCTATCAGGCCGAGCGAGACCAGCAGGACGTCGGGGCGCTGGTCGGTCACCGTCTCGCGGATCACCGGCGCCATGTGCAGCCAGCCCTCGCCCCAGCCCGCGAGATGGCGCCGGGCGTCCGCGGGGAACGGGGCCGCGTAGGCGTGCGAGCGCGGGGCGTCCACCTCGGTGTCGTACAGCCAGGTGCGCGGGCCGACGATCTCGTACGGGCCGCCGAAGGATGCGCCGAGGTGCTGCCACATCCGGTAGCGCCAGGTGTAGTCGCCGGCGCGTCCGATGGTCATGGAGTCGCCGACGAACATGAAACGCATGGGGCACATCATGGCGGACGGGACGGCCGGTCCGCGATGTGAGACCGGCCACGAGGCGGTGCGGGTGCCCGTGCGGGCGCGGGTGCCGGAGGCCGGTCCGGGGCCGCGGGCCGGAACCCGGGCGGGATGGCAGGCTTGGGGCATGCGTTCGCTCCCGTACGTCACCGCCGCTGCCGCCGCGTTCGTCCTGCTCGCCGCCGTGCCGGCCGCCTCCGCAGCCTCGGAGGACCCCGGCTTCACGATCACGGACCCGCGGGTCACGGAGTCCAGCGGTCTCGCCGCCAGCCGGGCGCACCCGGGGGTGTACTGGACGCACAACGACCAGGACGAGCCGCGGGTGTTCGCCGTCGACTCCCGGACGGGGAAGACGGTCGCGACGATCACCCTGCGCGGGGTCGGCACCCCGCGGGACATGGAGGCTATCTCGGTCGGCCCCGACGGCAAGGTCTACGTCGGCGACATCGGCGACAACCTCAACGGCAGCTGGGACCACGTGTGGATCTACACGTTCCCCGAGCCGAAGACGCTCAAGGACATGACCGTGAACGCCACGCAGTACACGGTCACGTACGCCGACGGAGCCCGTAACGCCGAGGCGATGATGGTCCATCCGAAGACCGGGCGGGTCTACATCGCGTCGAAGAACGAGGACGGCGGCGGCCTCTACGAGGGCCCGGCCGCACTCACCCGGTCCGGTACGAACACCTTCCGCCGGGTCGGGGAGGTGCCGTGGGTGACCGACGGCGCGTTCTCGCCGGACGGGAAGGAGCTGGTGCTGCGTTCGTACTTCAGTGCTCGCGGCTACGAGTGGAAGAACGGCCGCCTCGGCGCGGACCACCGGGTGAAGGCGCCGATCCAGGGCCAGGCGGAGTCGGTCACGTACACGACGGACGGCACGGCGCTGATGTTCGGCACGGAGGGGGAGCAGAGCGAGGTGGAGCGGGTGCCGCTCGACAAGGACGAGGCGTCGGGCGGGACGTCGCCGTCGGGGAAGGACGGTGCGTCGGGCGGCGGGGGCGAGGGTGCCGACGACGATCAGAACAGTTTCACCTACGCGGTGATCGGTCTGGCGGCGGCGACGGCGCTGGTTCTGGGCCTGAAGCGGCTGCTGCGGCGCGGCTGAGTGTGCGGGCAGGTGCGGCCGGGTTGCGGGGCGCTGCCCCGGGCCCCGCGCCTCAATCGCCGGCGGGGCTGAATTGTGCGGCCTGCTGCCCTGGCGGGGGCTGGATGGTTCGCCTCGGTGTGCGGGGCAAGTTCAGCCCGTCCGGCGCTTGAGGACACG
>NZ_JBHXSL010000006.1:0-103694 GCF_042714725.1 Streptomyces sp. NPDC058685 | reverse complement strand
GTTTTGTGGGTTGGGCTCGTGGTGCGGCGCAAGTTCCCCCGGTGCGCCGCTTCCGCCCACGGCCGTAGGGCGTGCCCGGCAGTGATGGTGCGGGCGGTTCGCGGGCGCTGCCCCGGGCCCCGCGCCTCAATCGCCGGCGGGGCTTGATGTGCGGCCCGTTGTCCCGGTGGGGCTTGATGTGCGGCCCGTTGCCCTGGCGGGGCTGGATGTGGGGCCTGTTGTCCCGGCGGGGGCTGGATGGTTCGCCTCGGTGTGCGGGGCAAGTTCAGCCCGTCCGGCGCTTGAGGACACGGCCGTAGGGCGTGCCCGGCAGTGATGGTGCGGCCGGTTCGCGGGGCGCTGCCCCGGGCCCCGGGGGGGAACAACCGCCGGGGGGGTTTTGGGGGGGGGGGGTAGCCGGGGGCGGGGGCGGCAGTGATGGTGCGGCCGGTTCGCGGGGCGCTGCCCCGGGCCCCGCCCCGCTTCAATCGCCGGCCGGGCTCGATGCGCGGTCGCGGACCAGGGTCTCCAGGCCGGCCACCAGCCTTCCCAGCCCGAACTCGAAATGGTCGAAGTCCCTGCTGAACGTGTCCTCCGCCAGCGCCGCCATCCGCGGGTACTCCCCGCTCAGCATCGCCCGTTCCAGGAACGGCCGTTGCCCCTCCCAGAAGTCCTCGTCGCTCCGGCCCGTCGCCTTCGCCGCCTCGATCGTCTCGATCTCCATCCGGGCGATGCCCATCACGAAGCTCTGCGTCGCGATGATCACCGAGATCAGTTCGGGGTCCGTGAGGCCCATGCCCTGAAGGCCCGTCAACGCGTGCTCCAGTCCCCGTAGCGCGCTCGGGCCGAGGACCGTTCTGGCCTGGTTGACCTTGAGGAGCCAGGGGTGCTCGCGGTAGAGCGTGAGGTAGCCGCGCGCCAGGGCGTCGATCGCGGCGCGCCAGTCCGCCTCGGGCTCCTTCGTGGCCGGGGGCTGGCCGCCGACCCGGTCCAGCATCAGGTCGAGCAGCTCGGCCTTGCCGGGGACGTACCGGTAGAGCGTCATCGTGCCGGCGCCCAGTTCCGTGGACAGGCGGCGCATCGAGACGGCCGCCAGCCCCTCCGCGTCGGCGATCTCGACGGCCGCCGTCACGATGCGGTCGAGGGTCAGGCCGGGCTTCGGGCCCCGGCTCGGACGCTCGCCCGTGCCCCACAGGAGCTCCAGGGTGCGGGAGATGTCTCCGCTGCCGCTCGTTTCGGTCGTCATGGCTTCAGCCTAATGCGCTGGACAAGAACTGGGTACGCTGTACTCTCTTGTGAGTACACCGTACCCAGTTGTCTGTCATCCGTCCTGCCGGGAGGGCCCGTGAACGAACACGCCGTACTCGCCGAAGCGATCGAGAAGAGATACGGGGACAAGCGCGCACTCGACGGCTTCGACCTGGCCGTGCGCCGGGGCACCGTGCACGGCCTGCTCGGGCCGAACGGCGCCGGCAAGACCACCGCCGTGCGCATCCTCAGCACGCTGCTGCGGTTCGACGGCGGACGGGCGCGGGTCGCCGGCGCGGATGTCGCGCGCGACCCCCGCCGCGTCCGCGGCAGGATCGGGCTCGCCGGTCAGTACGCCGCCGTCGACGAGATCCTCACCGGCCGCCAGAACCTGGAGATGTTCGGGCGGCTCTTCCATCTGGGCGGCAGGCGGGCCGCGCTGCGCGCCGGTGAACTGCTGGAGCAGTTCGACCTGGTGGAGGCGGCGGACAAGGGCGTCGGACAGTACAGCGGCGGTATGCGCAGACGCCTCGACCTCGCCGCCTCGATGATCCTCGCGCCCGAGGTGCTGTTCCTGGACGAGCCGACGACGGGCCTCGACCCGCGCGGGCGCGGCGAAGTGTGGAAGGCCGTACGGGAGTTGGTGGCGGGCGGGACGACCGTGCTGCTGACCACGCAGTACCTCGACGAGGCGGACAAGCTGGCCTCGCACATCACCGTCATCGACCAGGGCAGGGCCATCGCCGACGACACCCCCGACGGGCTGAAGAACCGCGTGGGCGGCGACCGTATCGAGCTCGTCGTCGGCGATCCCGCGGACCTGCCGGCGGCCGCTGCGGTGGTCGCGCGCGTCGCGCAGGGCCGGCCGGAGACCAGCGAGCAGGAGCGCCGGGTGCACGCGACGGTGACCGACCGGGTGGCGGCGCTGACCGAGGTGGCGCGCACCCTCCAGGACGCGGGCGTCGCGGTGGAGGACATCGGCCTGCGCAGGCCCAGCCTGGACGACGTGTTCCTGCGCCTGACCGGCCACCGTACCGAGACGCCCGACGCGACCGAGAAGACCGGCACGACCGGGACTACCGAGAAGACCGAGGTGAGCGCGGCATGAGCGACGTCATGGACCGCAGCGGACCGGCGACCACGGCTGTCGCCGCCGTCGATCTGCGGGTCGAGACCGAGGGGGAGCGCCGGCTGTACTGGGCGGTGCTGGACTGCTGGAACGTCGTACGCCGCGGGCTGACCCACTACTGGCGACAACCCTCGTACATCGCCTGGCAGTTGGGCTTCCCCATCGTCTCCGTGCTGCTGTACGGCTATGTCTTCGGCGGCGCGATGAAGCCGCCGGGCGGGGGCGACTACCGCGACTTCCTGATGCCGGGCATGTTCGTGATGACCATGGCCTTCGGCTTCATGAACACGGCCATCTCGGTCGTCACCGACTCCTCGAAGGGGGTCATCGACCGTTTCCGTTCGATGCCGATGGCACCGTCCGCCGTCGTCGCCGGCCGCGGGGTCAACGATCTGCTCGTGGCCTGCGCCGAGCTGACGATCCTCGCGGCCACGGCGCTGGTGATGGGCTGGCGCTCGGACGGCGGAATCCTGGGCACGGCGGCCGCGTTCGCGCTGCTCGTCCTGCTGCGGTTCAGTCTGATCTGGGTCGGGATCTGGCTGGGCCTGCTGGTGCCGAGCCCGGAGGCGGCGGGCGGTCTCTACGCGGTGGTGTTCCCGCTCACGATGATCTCCAGCGTCTTCGTCCCGCCGTCGTCGATGCCCGACTGGCTCGGCACGGTCGCGGCGTGGAACCCGATCTCGTCAACGGCCGCGGCGACCCGGGAGCTGTTCGGCAATCCGGTCGCGGGGGACGGGAGCTGGATTCAGGAGCACGGGGTGCTGATGGCGGTGGTGTGGCCGCTGGCCGTGACGGCGGTGTTCCTGCCGCTGGCGGTCCGCCGCTTCCAGCGCCTGAGCCGCTGACGATGCGCGCCGGGGCCTGAGCGCGGGTCGCTCGCGGGTGGGGCCGGAACCGGGGGATGGCCCCACCCGCGTGGCGCACGCGTCTACCGGCGCAGCAGCTCGCAGACGAAGTCCTCCTGGACGTCCCGCAGTTGCTCCAGCAGCTCCGGCTTGTTCAGCCGATTCACCTGGGTCGTGATCGAGAACGTCAGCGACCTCCTGCCGTCGGCCGTCGCCGCGATGAGCTGCGTGTAGCCGGGGAAGTTGCCGGTGTGGCCGTACACCACCCCGCACCGTGTCGCGTAGCGGAAGATCGCGAGACCGGCCTTGTTCGCGCCCGGCCCCGCCGGCTCCGACGCGCCCGCGACCCAGCGTCGCTGCTCGCGCAGCGTCCGCGCCGAGATCAGCCTGCCGCCCGCGTAGCCGCGGACGAACGCCGTCATGTCCCGCGGTGTCGAGACGATGCCGCCGGACGCCCAGACGCCGGACGCGCTGAGCACCTCGGAGACGTCCTCCGGCGGGTCAGGTGGGGTGACGTCGTAGCCGTGCAGGTACGGCTCGGGCAGCTCGTAGCCCTGCGGGAGGCTGGTGTCGCGCAGACCGAGCGGGCGGTACACAAGACGGGCGAGCAGGTCCTCGTAGCGCCGGCCCGTGACCGCCTCCGCCATCAGGGCCACGGCGATGTTGTCGGAGTTGGAGTACCGGTACCGCGAGCCCGGCCGGAACCGGAGCGGCTCGCCGGCGACGAAGTCGAGCAGCCGGCGGGAGTCGAAGCGCCGCTGCGGGTCCGCGGCCAGGAGCTCCAGGAACTCCCGGTCCTCGGAGTAGTCCGGGAGGCCGCTCGTGTGGTTGAGCAACTGCCGCAGCGTGACCCGGTGCCAGGCGCGCGGCAGCCCGGGCAGCACCCTGCCGATGGTGGAGTCCAGGCGCAGCTTCCCGCGGTCGACGAGGCTGAGGGAGACCGCTCCGCTGAACGCCTTGGCCGTACTGGCGATCCGCATGTGGTCGCTCACCCGGACCGGCCGGTCCGTGCCGATCTCGGCGACACCGGCGCGGTGGACCTCCGAGCGGCCGTCGCGCCGGAGGACGGCGATGATGCCGGGCGGCCCGCCCGGGGCGGCGATCAGTTGCTGCAACTGCCGTTGCAGCGCGCGGTCGTGGTCGGAGCCGGCGGGGTCGGCGGCGCGGGCGGGCGCGGACACCAGCCCGGCGAGACCGGCGGCAGTCAGCAGGGCGGCGGCGGACAGACGAAGCGGCGAGCGTCGGGGCAGCGGCACGGTGGTTCTCCCGGTGGGCGAGCACGATGGGCACGCTCAGCATCGGGCGGCCGCCCCGCCCCTGCCCGCGCCGCTGCTCCATCCGGCCGAGCCCGCGCCCACCGGGACGACGGGAGGCCCGGCAGCCGCGCCCACCGGTACGACGAGGGGCCCGGCAGCCTCGGCCGCCGGGCCCCTCACTCGTACGACGTGGGTGTCAGAGGTTCTCGATCACGTAGTCGACGCACGCGGTGAGCGCCTCGACGTCCGCCGGGTCGATCGCCGGGAACATCGCCACGCGCAGCTGGTTGCGGCCCAGCTTGCGGTACGGCTCGGTGTCGACGATGCCGTTGGCGCGCAGCACCTTGGCCACCGCGGACGCGTCGATGTCGTCGGAGAAGTCGATGGTGCCGATGACCTGCGAGCGCTTGGCCGGGTCGACGACGAACGGGGTGGCGTACTTCGACGCCTCCGCCCAGCCGTACAGGGTCCGCGAGGAGGTCGCCGTCCGGCGCACCGACCAGTCGAGACCGCCCTGGCCGTTGATCCACTTCAGCTGCTCGTTCAGCAGGAAGAGGGTCGCCAGCGCGGGGGTGTTGTACGTCTGGTTCTTCAGGGAGTTGTCGATCGCCGTCGGGAGGCTGAAGAACTCCGGGACGTGCCGGCCCGAGCCGTGGATGCGCGCGGCGCGCTCCAGGGCCGCGGGGGAGAAGACACCGATCCACAGGCCGCCGTCGGAGGCGAAGGACTTCTGCGGGGCGAAGTAGTAGACATCGGTCTCGGCGATGTCGACGGGCAGGCCGCCGGCGCCCGAGGTGGCGTCCACCAGGACCAGCGCGCCCTCGTCGGCCCCGTTCACGCGCTTGATGGGGGCGGCGACACCGGTCGAGGTCTCGTTGTGCGTGAAGCCGTACACGTCGACGCCCGCCTCGGCCTCGGGCTCGGGGTGCGTGCCCGGCTCGGAGGTGATGACGGTGGGCTCGGCCAGCCAGGGTGCGAGCTTGGCGGCCTTGGCGAACTTGGAGGAGAACTCGCCGAACGACAGGTGCTGGGACTTGTTGTCGATCAGGCCGTGCGTCGCGACGTCCCAGAAGGCGGTGGAGCCGCCGTTGCCGAGGATCACCTCGTAGCCCTCGGGGAGCTGGAACAGGTCGCGTACGCCGTCGCGCACCGCGCCGACCAGGTTCTTCACCGGGGCCTGGCGGTGGGACGTGCCCATCAGGGACGTGCCGGTGGCGGACAGGGCGTCGAGCGCCTCCGTCCGCACCTTGGAGGGGCCCGCGCCGAAACGGCCGTCGGCGGGCTTGATGTCAGCGGGAATCCGGATCTCAGCCACGTTCCGGAGCGTAGTCGGTCACGGGGCGTCGCGCGGACGTGGTCCGGCGGATGAGACAGCTGCCCATATGACGGTCGTACCGGTGTCCGGCGTCACCGGCGGCTCAGCCCTTGCGGCGGACCGCCAGGGCGTGCAGATGCTCGACCAGCGCTATCAGGACGAATTTGCTGGACGAGTGGTCGCGGGCGTCGAACTCCACCATCGGCACGTCGGGGCCGAGCGCGAGCGCCTCGCGGATGTGCTCGTCGCTGTGCAGCGGTCCGCCGAAGTCGTTCACCGCGACGATGTACGGCATGCCGTGGTGTTCGAGGCGGTCCAGGGCGTACCAGGCGTCGTCGAGGCAGCGGGTGTCGACGAGGACGACGGCGCCCATCGTGCCCGCCAGCAGACGTTCCCACAGGAACCAGAAGCGCTTCTGGCCGGGGGCGCCGAAGAGATAGAGGACGCTCCGGTCGTCGATCGAGATGCGTCCGAAGTCGAACGCCACGGTGGTGGCGTTCTTGCCGCTGACCCTGCTGGTGTCCTCCAGGCTGCGGCCGGCGCGGCTCATCACTTCCTCCGTGTGCAGCGGGCGTATCTCGCTGACGGAGCGGACCATCGTGGTCTTGCCGACGCCGAAGCCGCCGACGACGACGATCTTCAGGGTGTTCTCGGTCGTCCCGACAGGCGTGGGGTGTGGCCCGGCCGGGGGGACCGCCCGCGTACCGCGGGTCATCGCTTCTGAGCGGTGCCGGTCATCGAGTGTTGCCTTCCGAGGGGTGGCGGGGGCAGAACTGGAGCCGCGTGTTCCCGATCAAGTGCTCGTCACTATAGGAGAGTTGGCGATCACTTTGGGCTCTTCCCCCCCGGCTTTGCCAAGGCCTGGCAGAGAGCGGCCGCCGGACCGGCCCGTTTCGCGGCGGTGTGACGGGAGTGACGGGGGCATGCTGAGAGACATGGCGGAACAGCGACAGACGGGGCCGGACCGGCAGCCGGACAGCGGCTCTGCCCGGGTGCGGGAGGCGCACTCCGGGTCCGCGGACACCCGCACGACGGCCGGTGCGACGGCCGACGCGACGGGCGAGCTGGCGCGGGCCCTCGGGCGGGACGTGCGCGGCGAGGTGGACTTCTCCGCCGCCGGCAGAGCCCTGATGACCATGGACGCCTCCAATTACCGGCGGGTGCCGGTCGGCGTCGTCGCACCCCGGGACGCCGACGATGTGGCCGCCGCGCTCGCGGTCTGCCGGCAGTACGAGGTGCCCGTCGTGCCGCGCGGCGCGGGTACGTCGATTGCCGGTCAGGCCACCGGCATCGGCGTCGTGCTCGACTTCACCCGCCACATGCGAGCCGTGCTCGACGTGGACGCCGAGGCCCGCACGGCGGTCGTCCAGCCCGGCGTCGTCCTGGACACCCTCCGCGACGCCGTACGCCCCCTCGGCCTCACCTTCGGCCCCGACCCCTCCACCCACGCCCGCTGCACGATCGGCGGGATGATCGGCAACAACTCCTGCGGCGCGCACTCGGTGGCCTGGGGCACGACCGCCGACAACGTGCACGGCCTCTCCGTGACCACCTACGGCGGCGCCGCCCTGCGCCTCGGCCGTGGCTGGGACTCCGGCGCCCCCGCCGGCCTGCGCGAACTCGTCGACGGGCATCTCGCCCTGCTGCGCACCGGGTTCACGGACGGGCTGCCCCGCCGGATCTCCGGATACGCGCTGGACGCGCTGCTGCCCGAGAAGGGCGTCGACCTCACCCGCGCGTTCTGCGGCAGCGAGGGCACGCTCGGGGTGCTGACGGAGGCGACCGTACGGCTCGTCGACGCGCCCCGGGCCCGGGCCCTCGCGGTGCTCGGCTACCCCGACGAGAGCGCGGCGGCCGAGGCGGCCTCCGGGCTCCTTCCGCTCCGCCCGCTGACCGTCGAGGGCATGGCCGAGGACCTGGTGCCCCCCGACCACGGGCTGCCGCGCGGCGGCGCGTGGCTGTTCGTGGAGACCGGCGGGGACACCGCGGCCGAGGCACGGGCCGGTGCCGGGGCCGTGCTCCGCGCGGCCGACGCGCTGGACGGCACGGTGGTCGACGACCCGGCCGGCATGCGCGCCCTGTGGCGGGTGCGCGAGGACGCGGCCGGCACGGCGACCCGCACTCCCGACGGCACGGAAGCGTGGCCCGGCTGGGAGGACTGCGCGGTGCCGCCCGCCCGGCTCGGCGCCTATCTGCGCGACTTCCGGGCACTGCTGGCGGCCCACGGCCTGCGCGGCACGCCGTACGGGCACTTCGGCGACGGCTGCATCCACGTCCGTATCGACTTCGACCTGCTGAGGGAGCCGGGCGTGCGGGCCTTCCGCCGCTTCTCCGGGGAGGTCGCCGAACTCGTCGTCGCCCACGGCGGCTCGCTGTCGGGCGAACACGGCGACGGGCAGGCGCGCGCCGAGCTGCTGCCGAAGATGTACGGGGACGAACTGGTCGGCCTCTTCGGCCGGTTCAAGGACCTGTGGGACCCGGCCGGTGGCATGAACCCGGGCATGCTGGTCCGCCCCGACCGCCTCGACGCCAACCTCCGCTTCGCCGTGCTCCCGCGGGAGAGGGTCGACGTGGCCTTCGGCTACCCGCACGACGGCGGCGACTTCGCCGGCGCGGTCCGGCGGTGCGTGGGCGTCGCCAAGTGCCGGACGACGTCGGCCGGTTCGGGCGGCGGCGTGATGTGCCCGTCCTTCCGTGCCACCGGTGAGGAGGCGCACTCCACCCGCGGCCGGGCCCGGCTGCTGCACGAGATGCTGGCGGGCGAGATCGTGCGGGACGGCTGGCGTTCGCCCGAGGTGCGGGACGCGCTCGACCTGTGCCTGTCGTGCAAGGGGTGCCGCAGCGACTGCCCGGTGGGCGTCGACATGGCCACCTACAAGGCGGAGTTCCTGCACCACCACTACGCGGGGCGGCGACGGCCCGCGTCCCACTACGCCATGGGCCGGCTGCCCGAGTGGCTGCGGGCGGCGGCCCCCTTCGCCCGGCTCGTCAACGCCGCGGCCCGGGTCCGGCCGCTGGCGGCCGTCGCCAAGCGGCTGGGCGGTATCGCCCCCGAACGGGACATCCCGCGGCTGGCCCCGGAGACGTTCCGCACCTGGCTGGCCGGGCATCTGCGAGGGCGTACGGAGGTCCTGGCGACAAGCCGTACGGCCGTGCTGTGGCCGGACACGTTCACCGACCACCTCTCCCCGGAGGTCGGCCGGGCCGCGGTACGGGTCATGGAGTCCGCGGGCCTGGGCCTCGTCGTGCCGCCCGGCCGGGTCTGCTGCGGCCTCACCTATGTCTCCACGGGCCAGCTCGACCGCGCCCGCGCGGTGATGCGCCGCACCCTGGACACCGTGGAGCCGCTGCTCGACCTGGGCGCCCCCGTGGTCGTCCTGGAGCCGAGCTGCGGTGCGGCGCTGCGGACGGACCTCCCCGAACTCCTGCCGGACGACCCCCGCGCGGCGCGCCTCGCGGCATCGGTCCGCACCTTCGCCCAGGCGCTGGAGGAGTGCGCACCGGACTGGACACCGCCGCGCCTGGATCGCCCGGTGGCCGGCCAGACGCACTGCCACCAGCACGCGGTCCTCGGCGAGGACGCGGAACGCCGGCTGCGTGAACGGGCGGGTCTCGCGGGGGAGCTCAGCGGCGGTTGCTGCGGACTGGCCGGCAACTTCGGCTTCGAGCGCGGCCACTACGAGGTGTCGGTGGCCTGCGCGGAGGACCAGCTCCTCCCGGCGGTCCGCACGGCGGGCCCGGAAGCGGAACTCCTCGCGGACGGCTTCTCCTGCCGTACGCAGCTGGCCCAGCTGGAGGGCCACCGCGCACGGCACCTCGCGGAGGTGCTCGCGGAGGCCCTGCCGGACGACCTCAGTCGAGAGTGAGCTCCTCGATCCGCGCGGGCTCCACGGTGAAGTCACTGTGCCGCGCCCAGTGCGCCCGCACCCGCACATACGTGATCCCGGGCCACCCGAGCCGCTCCCGTCCCTCCGGATAGGCCGTGAAGTAGGCGGCCTTCAGCCGCTCCAGCTCGGGCCCCTCGGGAAAGTCGGCGAGCCCTTCGATCTGCACGGTCACGGCCTCGTCCCACCCGATGACGAGGGCGATACGGGGGTCGGCGAGGAGGTTGCGGTACTTGCGGGTGGTGTTGACGGTGTCGAAGACGATCTCCAACTGATCGCTGACACCGAAACCGACGACGGCGGCCTGGGGCCTGCCGCCGGGTCCGACGGAGGCCTCGACGGCGAGCTTGTGTCGGCGGAGGAACCAGAGGAGTTCGTCGCGGGTCATGTGCTGTCTGTACCACGGGGGGTGGGGGGAGGGGGGTGCGCGCGGGGGTGTGTCTTGTGCCCTCACCGCCGGACGGGCGGGGGTGGCCGCGTGTGCGCTGCGGGGGCACGCCCTGCGGTCGTGTCCTCAAGCGCCGGACGGGCTGGATGTGCTGGGGCGTGGGCTGGTGGTCGCACATTCAGCCTCGCCGGCGTTTGAGGCGCGGGGTTCGGGGCGGAGCCCTGACCGGTGGCTTGCGGGTTGCGTCGCGGGGGCACGCCCTGTGGTCGTGTCGTCGATCGCCGGACGGGCTGGATGTGCTGGGGCGTGGGCTGGTGGTTGCAGATTTAGCCTCGCCGGCGTTTGAGGCGCGGGGTTCGGGGCGGAGCCCTGACCGGTGGCTTGCGGGTTGCGTTGCGGCGGCACGCCCTGCGGTTGTGTCCTCGATCGCCGGACGGGCTGGATGTGCGGGCCGCGTCGTCGATCGCCGGACGGGCTGGACGTGCGGGACACGTTGTCCGGCTCGGCCCGGACGGGCTGGGCGTGCCCGGCACGTTGTCCGGCTCGGCGGGGTTCGGGGCCGAGCCCCGACAAGGGACCCGCACCCGCGGTCATGTCAGCTCGCGTGCCAGCGCCAGCAGTTCCCGCAGCGCCGGGTGCGGGGACGACGCGCGCCAGGCCAGCATGACGCGGGCCGGGGGCGCGTCCGTCAGGGGGCGGTACGTCACCCCCGGGTGCGGATGCATCGCCGCGGTGGACGCCACCGACACCCCCGCCCCCCGCCCCGCCGCGATCGCCGTCAGCCAGTCGTCCGTGTTCGCGACCGTCACCGTCGTCCCCGGCCGGGACTCCGGCGGCCACAGATCCAGGGTCGTCAGACCCGAGACCGTGTTGAGGATCATCGGGGTGTCCGTCAGCTCCGCCAGGGCCAGGGAGGGCCGCGCGGCCAGGGGACCGTCCGAGGTGACCGCGGCCACCCGGGACTCGGTGAACAGCAGCTCGGTGGCCAGGCCCGGTGTGTCCACCGGGCCGCGCAGGACCGCCGCGTCCACCTCGCCGCGGACCAGCCCGGCGGTGCGGTCGTCGATCCGCAGGAGTTCCAGCGGGGTCTCGGGGTGCTCCCGTTCCCAGCGGCGCAGCAGCGGGGTGGTGTACGGCCCGAGCGCGGACCAGGCGTGCCCCAGCCGCAGTGGCCGGAGCCGCAGCCCTGTGGTGTCCAGCGCCTCGTCGAAGGCGGCGACCGCCGTGGCCGCCTTGTCGCGGAAGGCCAGCCCCTCGGGGGTGAGCGCGAGATGGTGCGTGGAGCGGTCCACGAGCCGCGTGCCGAGCTGCTTCTCGAGCGCGGCCAGCGCCCGCGAGACCGCGGGCTGGGTGAGGTGCAGCCGGACGGCGGCCCTGGTCACGCTCGACTCCTCGGCGATGGCGAGGAAGCAGCGGAGATGGCGCATCTCGATGCTCATGCGCGTGGAGCATAACGGCAGCACAGTCGGCATTTCACGCGGCGGCCGAGGAGTCGTAGCGTGGGGAGGGCCGCAGCAGGCCGGGGGTGACGCGCCACGGCCCGGCCGATCAGGGAGGTTCCGGTGGACGAAGCGCGCACCACTGTCGTCGTCACCGAGCCGGAGGCCGCGGCCGCCCTCGACGGCAGCGCGGCCGACTCGGGAAGGGACGCCGGCCGCGGCGGCCGCACCCTCGGCCCGGTCGCTCTCGTCGTCGCCGGTGCGCTGTCCGTCCAGTTCGGTGCGGCCGTCGCGGTGATGCTGATGCCGCGCGCCGGGGCACTCGGCGTGGTCACCCTGCGGCTCGTCCTCGCCGCTGTCGTCCTGCTCGTGGTGTGCCGCCCGAAGCTGCGCGGCCATTCGCGTGCCGACTGGGGCACGGTGGTGGCGTTCGGCGCCGCCATGGGCGCCATGAACATCCTCTTCTACCAGGCTGCCGACCGGATCCCGCTGGGCGCGGCCGTGACCTTCGAGGTCCTCGGTCCGCTGGCGTTGTCGGTGATCGTGTCGCGGCGGATGATCAATCTGGTCTGGGCGGGTCTCGCCCTGGGCGGTGTGGTGCTGCTCAGCGGCGGCGGCTTCGACCGGCTCGATCCCGTCGGCGCGCTGTTCGCCCTGGGCGCGGGCGCGATGTGGGCCGCGTACATCGTCTTCAGCGCCCGTACCGGACGCCGTTTTCCGCAGGCGGACGGACTGGCGCTGGCGATGGCGGTCGGCGCTCTCCTGAGTCTGCCGCTGGGCATCGCGGAGGCAGGGTCGAAGCTGATCGTGCCGTCGACCCTCGCGTTCGGGCTCGCCGTCGCGCTCATGTCGTCCGTCCTCCCGTACACGCTGGAGCTGCTGGCGCTGCGACGGCTGCCCGCGCCGACGTTCGCGGTGCTGATGAGCCTGGAGCCGGCGATCGCCGCGGCGGCCGGTTTCCTCGTTCTGCACCAGGGTCTGTCCCTGATCGACGCGGTGGCGATCGCGCTGGTCATCGGCGCGAGCATGGGTGCGGTGCGGACCCAGGTGGCGAAACAGTCCCAGTAGGCCGGGCCGACGGGAGTGCCGTGCCGCCCGGGCCGGCGGGCAGCCCAGCCGTGCCCCGGGCCGGCGGGCAGCCCAGCCGTGCCCCGGGCCGGCGGGCAGCCCGGACCCGCCCCCGGGCCGGCGGGCAGCCCCGGCCCGCCACCGCCCCGCAGCAGGCGGGTTCCGTCCGGCCCCTCAGGTCGGGCCCGCCCCGGCCGTGACACGGCGACAGATCCCCGCAGAAATCAAAGCAAGCACGCTTGATTGTTTCTCGTCGCGCTGCCATGCTCCGGGCACACACCGTCGTGTCCCGAGGGAGCGCCACCGTGTCCGACCCGACCGTCGTCCTGGACGATCTGCGCACCGAGAGCGATGAACTCGACCGGCTAGTCGGGGAGTTGAGCGCCGACGACTGGGCGCGGCCGACGCCCGCGCCGCGCTGGAGCATCGCCCACCAGATCGCGCACCTCGCCTGGACCGATGCCGCGGCCCTGCTGGCCGTCACCGACGCCGAGGCCTTCGCCGTGGAGACGGAGAAGGCGTTCGCCGCGCCGTACTCCTTCGTCGACGAGGGCGCCGAGAAGGGCGCCGCGCAGCCGCCCGCCGAACTGCTCGCCCGCTGGCGCGAGGGCCGCGATCAGCTCCAGAAGGCTCTGCGCGCGGCGCCGGCGGGCAGCCGCTTCCCCTGGTACGGGCCGCCCATGAGCGTCGCCTCCACGGCGACCGGGCGGCTGATGGAGACCTGGGCGCACGGCCAGGACATCGCCGACGCGCTCGGCGCCGTACGCGAGCCGACCGACCGACTGCGCCACGTCGCGTACATCGGCGTCCGTGCCCGCGACTACGCCTTCGGCGTCCGCTCGCTGACCCCGCCCACGGCGCCCATCCTGGTGGAACTGACGTCTCCGGGCGGCCAGTTGTGGACGTACGGCCCCGCGGACGCGGAGCAGAAGGTCAGCGGGCCGGCGCTCGACTTCTGCCTGCTGGTCACCCAGCGGGCCCACCGCGCCGACCTCGCCGTGCGGGCCGAGGGCGAGGACGCCGACCGCTGGCTCGACATCGCCCAGGCCTTCGCGGGACCGGCCGGGCCGGGCCGCGCTCCCAAGGAGGCCCGGTGACCGCCGCGGGCTCCGGTGACGTCCTGCGTGTCGGGAACGCCTCCGGCTTCTACGGCGACCGCTTCGACGCCGTGCGCGAGATGCTCACCGACGGACCCCTCGACGTCCTGACCGGCGACTATCTCGCCGAGCTGACCATGCTCATCCTCGGCCGTGACCGGCTGAAGGACCCCTCTCTCGGCTACGCCAAGACCTTCCTGAAGCAACTGGAGGAGAGTCTCGGCCTCGCCCATGAACGCGGCGTCAGAATCGTCGCCAACGCGGGCGGGCTCAACCCGGCCGGGCTCGCGGACGCCATCCGCGCGCTCGCCGAGCGCGTCGGCGTGCCCGTGAAGGTCGCCCATGTCGAGGGCGACGATCTGCTCGGTCGCGGCTGGGGCCCGCAGGTGCTCACCGCCAACGCCTACCTCGGCGGCGCGGGGATCGCCGCCTGTCTGCGCGCCGGTGCGGACGTCGTCGTCACCGGCCGGGTCACCGACGCGGCGCTTGTCACCGGCCCGGCGGCCGCCCACTTCGGCTGGGGCCCGGACGATCTCGACGCGCTCGCGGGCGCCGTCGTCGCCGGCCATGTGCTGGAGTGCGGCACCCAGGCCACCGGTGGCAACTACGCCTTCTTCGCCGGTCACGATTCGCGCGTGCTGCGCCGTCCCGGCTTCCCCCTCGCCGAGATCCACGCCGACGGCACGTCCGTCATCACCAAGCACGAGGGCACCGGCGGCCTCGTCGACGTCGGCACCGTCACGGCCCAACTGCTCTACGAGACAGGGGGCGCGCGCTACGCGGGCCCCGATGTCACCGCCCGTCTCGACACCGTACGGCTGGAACAGCGGGGCCCGGACCGGGTGCGGATCTCGGGCGTACGCGGCGAGGCTCCGCCGCCCACCCTCAAGGTCGGGCTCAACCGCATCGGCGGCTGGCGCAACGAGGTCGTGTTCGTGCTGACGGGTCTGGACATCGAGGCCAAGGCCCAGTTGGTGCGGGACCAGTTGGAGGACGCGTTCGGCAAGCACCGGCCGGCCGACGTGCGCTGGGAACTCGCCCGCACCGAGCGGCCCGACGGCGACACCGAGGAGCGTGCGAGCGCCTATCTGCGACTCGTCGTGCGGGACAGCGACCCCGAGAAGGTCGGCCGCGCCGTCAGCGGCGCCGCGATCGAACTCGCGCTGGGCAGCTACCCGGGTTTCCATGTGACGGCCCCGCCCGGAAAGGGCGCTCCATACGGGGTGTTCGAGGCGGAGCTCGTGGACGCGGCCTCCGTCCCGCACACCGCCGTACTGCCCGACGGACGGCGCCGCGAGATCCCGCCGGCCGCCCGCACCGCCGACACCGAGCCGTTCGACGCGGCAGCGGACCCCGCAGCCGGACCCGCCACCGAACCCGCCGCCGAGCTGCCCGAACCGCTGCCCGACGGCCCCCGCCGTGCAGCGCCCCTCGGCCTCGTCGCCGGGGCGCGCAGCGGCGACAAGGGCGGCGACGCCAACGTCGGAGTGTGGGCCCGCACCGACGACGCCTGGCGCTGGCTCGCCCACGAACTGACCGTGGACCGCTTCCGGGCCCTGCTCCCCGAGACCGCCGACCTCACCGTCGTACGCCACGTCCTGCCGCGGCTGCGCGCCCTCAACTTCACGGTCGAGGGCATCCTCGGCGAGGGCGTGGCGGCGCAGGCCCGCTTCGACCCCCAGGGCAAGGCGCTCGGCGAGTGGCTGCGCTCCCGGTACATGGACATCCCGGAGGTACTGCTGTGACCGTGCTCTCCTCGGCCGTCGACCCGGCGTCCCCCGAGTTCGCGGCCCGCCGCGAGGCCATGCTCGGCCGGCTCGCCGACCTGGACGCCGAGCATGCGAAGGCACTGGCGGGCGGCGGCGAGAAGTACGTCGCCCGGCACCGCTCCCGCGGCAAGCTGCTGGCGCGTGAGCGGATCGAGCTGCTGCTGGACCCCGACACACCGTTCCTGGAGCTGTCCCCGCTCGCCGCGTGGGGGAGCGACTACCCGGTGGGCGCGTCCACGGTGACCGGCATCGGGGTGGTGGAAGGCGTCGAGTGCCTGATCACCGCGAACGACCCGACCGTGCGCGGCGGGGCCTCCAACCCGTGGACGCTGAAGAAGATCCTGCGGGCGAACGAGATCGCGTACGCCAACCGGCTGCCGTGCATCTCGCTGGTCGAGTCCGGCGGCGCGGACCTGCCCTCGCAGAAGGAGATCTTCATCCCGGGCGGGGCGATCTTCCGCGATCTGACCCGGCTGTCGGCGGCGGGCATTCCGACGATCGCGGTCGTGTTCGGCAACTCGACGGCGGGCGGCGCGTACGTCCCGGGCATGTCCGACCACACCGTGATGATCAAGGAACGCTCCAAGGTGTTCCTCGGCGGTCCGCCGCTGGTGAAGATGGCCACGGGCGAGGAGAGTGACGACGAGTCGCTCGGCGGCGCGGAGATGCACGCCCGCACCTCGGGCCTCGCGGACTACTTCGCGGTCGACGAACCGGACGCGCTGCGTCAGGCCCGCAGGATCGTGGCACGGCTCAACTGGCGCAAGGCGCAGCCCGATCCGGGGCCGGCCGAGCCTCCGAAGTACGCCGAGGAGGAGTTGCTCGGGATCGTGCCCGAGGATCTCAAGACGCCCTTCGACCCCCGCGAGGCCGTCGCGCGGATCGTGGACGGCTCCGACTTCGACGAGTTCAAGCCGCTGTACGGGCCGAGCCTGGTGACCGGCTGGGCCTCCCTGCACGGCTATCCCGTGGGCATTCTCGCCAACGCGCAGGGCGTGCTGTTCAGCGCCGAGTCGCAGAAGGCGGCGCAGTTCATCCAGCTCGCCAACCAGCGCGACGTACCGCTGGTGTTCCTGCACAACACCACCGGCTACATGGTCGGCAAGGAGTACGAGCAGGGCGGCATCATCAAGCACGGCGCCATGATGATCAACGCGGTGTCGAACTCGAAGGTCCCGCATCTGTCCGTGCTGATGGGCGCCTCCTACGGCGCCGGGCACTACGGCATGTGCGGCCGGGCCTACGACCCGCGCTTCCTCTTCGCCTGGCCGAGCGCCAAGTCCGCCGTCATGGGCCCCCAGCAGCTCGCCGGTGTGCTCTCCATCGTGGCGCGCGCCTCCGCGGCGGCGAAGGGACAGCCGTACGACGACGAGGCCGACGCCGGACTGCGCGCGATGGTCGAGCAGCAGATCGAGGCGGAGTCGCTGCCGATGTTCCTGTCGGGACGGCTGTACGACGACGGGGTGATCGACCCCCGCGACACCCGCACGGTGCTGGGTCTGTGCCTGTCCGCGATCCACACGGCCCCCGTCGAAGGCGCGCGCGGCGGCTTCGGCGTCTTCCGGATGTGAGGGCTTGACGATGATCTCCACTGTCCTGGTCGCCAATCGCGGCGAGATCGCCTGCCGGGTCTTCCGGACCTGCCGTGAACTCGGCATCGCCACGGTCGCCGTGTACTCCGACGCGGACGCCTCCGCCCTGCACGTACGGGAGGCGGACGCCGCCGTGCGGCTCCCCGGGGCCGCCCCCGGCGACACCTATCTGCGCGGCGACCTGATCGTGAAGGCGGCGCTCGCCGCGGGCGCCGACGCGGTGCACCCGGGGTACGGATTCCTGTCCGAGAACGCCGCGTTCGCGCAGGAGGTGGCGGACGCGGGACTCGTGTGGATCGGGCCGCCGCCGGCCGCGATCGAGGCGATGGCGTCGAAGACCCGGGCCAAGGAGCTGATGGGGCTCGCGCCCCTGGCCGAGGTCACCGAGGCCGATCTGCCGGTCCTGGTGAAGGCGGCGGCGGGCGGTGGCGGCCGCGGAATGCGGATCGTGCGCTCGCTGGACGCCCTCGCCGGGGAACTGGAGGCGGCACGCGCCGAGGCGCTGAGCGCGTTCGGCGACGGTGAGGTCTTCGTCGAGCCGTACGTCGAGGCGGGCCGCCATGTGGAGGTCCAGATCCTCGCCGACACGCACGGCACCGTCTGGGCCCTCGGCACCCGGGACTGCTCACTCCAGCGCCGCCATCAGAAGGTGATCGAGGAGTCCCCGGCGCCGGGACTCGCGCCCGCTCTGGTGGCCTCGCTCCACGAGGCGTCGGTGACCGCGGCGCGCGCCGTGGGATACGTCGGCGCCGGCACGGTGGAGTTCCTCGTCTCCCCGGCGGGCACCGCCCACTTCCTGGAGATGAACACCCGCCTCCAGGTCGAACACCCGGTCACGGAGGCGGTGTTCGGCATCGACCTCGTCGGCCTCCAGATCCGGGTGGCGGAGGGCGAGGCACTGCCCGCGGACCCGCCCGCCGCGAACGGCCACGCCGCGGAGGCCCGGCTGTACGCGGAGGACCCGGCCCGCGGCTGGGCCCCGCAGACCGGCACCCTGCGGCGGCTAGCCGTGGACCCCGGGGTCCGTCTGGACACCGGGTACGCGGACGGCGACACCGTCGGCGTCCACTACGACCCCATGATCGCCAAGGTCATCGCCTGGGCGCCCACCCGGCAGCAGGCCGTCCGCCGGCTCGCGCACGCCCTGCGCCGGGCGCGCGTGCACGGTCCGGTCACCAACCGGGAGCTGCTCGTACGCTCCCTGGAACACCCGGACTTCGCGTCCGGACAGCTCGACACCGGGTTCTACGACCGGCATCTCGACGCCCTCACCCGGCCCGCGCCCGACGCCGGACTCGCCGCCGTCGCCGCGGCGCTCGCGGACGCCGCCGCACGAGGGGGCCGTTTCGGCGGCGCCTGGCGCAACCTCCCGGCGCAGGCACAGACCAAGACGTGGACGGACCGGTCCGGCGGCGAGCACGAGGTCCGCTACCGGCCCGCCCGCGGGGGCGGTTACACCGTCGAGGACATGCCGGGACTGCGCGTCCTCGACACCGCTCCCGGACGCGTCGTCCTGGAGACGGACGGTGTCGTCCGCGCCTGGGACGTCACCGCGTACGGAGCCACCGTGCACGTCGAGGGCGCCGCCGGGTCCCACACGCTGACCGCGCGGCCCCGTTTCCCCGACCCCGAGGACCGCACCGAACCCGGCTCGCTGCTCGCCCCGATGCCGGGGACCGTCGTCCGTCTCGCCGAGGGCGTCGGTGAGGGCTCGTGGGTCGACAAGGGGCAGCCGCTCATCTGGCTGGAGGCCATGAAGATGGAGCACCGCATCGTCTCGCCCGCCTCCGGCACGCTCACCGCGCTCCACGCCGTCACCGGCCGCCAGGTCGAGGTCGGCGCCCTGCTCGCCGTCGTCGACGAAGCGCCGGCGGAAGCCACCCAGGAGGTCACCGCGTCATGAACGTAGAAAGCCAGGAGCACAAGGACCTGCGTGCCGCCGTCGCCGCGCTCGGGAAGCGGCACGGCCGCGGACACGACCGCGAGCAGCTGTGGGCGGAGGCCGCCAAGCTCGGCTACCTCGGGGTGAACCTGCCCGAGGAGTACGGCGGCGGGGGCGGTGGCATGGCCGAACTCTCCATCGTGCTGGAGGAGTTGGGAGCTGCGGGCTGTCCGCTGCTGATGATGGTCGTCTCGCCCGCGATCTGCGGCACCGTGATCGCCCGCTTCGGCACCGAGGAGCAGAAGCGCACCTGGCTGCCCGGTCTCGCGGACGGCAGCCTCACGATGGCCTTCGGCATCACCGAACCGGACGCCGGGTCCAACTCGCACCGGATCACGACCACCGCGCACCGGACCGAGGACGGCTGGTCCCTCACCGGGCGCAAGGTCTTCATCTCGGGTGTCGACATCGCCGACGCGACGCTGATCGTGGGGCGGACCGAGGACGCGCGGACCGGCAGTCTCAAGCCGTGCCTGTTCATCGTCCCCCGGGACGCCGACGGCTTCCGGCGCTCGCAGATCGACATGGAACTTCAGGCGCACGAGAAGCAGTTCGAGCTGGTCCTCGACGACGTGACGCTGCCGCACGACGCGCTCGTGGGCGAGGAGGACGCAGGACTGCTCCAGCTGTTCGCCGGCCTCAACCCCGAGCGCATCATGACCGCCGCGTTCGCCATCGGCATGGGCCGGTACGCGCTCGCCACGGCCCTCTCCTACGCCAAGGACCGTCAGGTCTGGAAGGCCCCCATCGGCGCCCACCAGGCCATCGCCCACCCTCTGGCCGCCTCCCACATCGAACTGGAACTGGCCCGGCTGATGATGCAGAAGGCCGCCGCCCTCTACGACGCCGGGGACGACATCGGCGCGGGCGAGGCCGCCAACATGGCCAAGTACGCGGCGGGGGAGGCCTGCGTGAAGGCGGTCGACCAGTCCGTCCACACGCTCGGCGGCAACGGCCTGACCCGGGAGTACGGCCTCGCCTCGCTGGTCACGGCCTCCCGCGTGGCCAGGATCGCCCCGGTCAGCCGCGAGATGATCCTCAATTACGTATCCCACCAGTCCCTGGGTCTCCCCAAGTCGTACTGACAGACGCGATTCTGGCCGTCCACACAGCGAGGGGGCCGACCATGCCGGTAACCGTGTTCAGCAGTGAGTACGCAGACGTCCCTGCCGTCAGCGAGCCGATCCACGACGCGGTGCTCCACCGGGCCGCCGAGTTCGGGGACACCGTCGCGCTGATCGACGGGGTCAACGGCACCACCGTCACCTACACCCAGCTCGACCTCTTCCACCGCCGGATCGCCGCCGCACTCGCCGAGGCGGGGCTGCGCAAGGGCGACGTCCTCGCCCTGCACAGCCCCAACACGGTCGCGTACCCCGCGGTCTTCTACGGGGCCACCCGCGCCGGCGCGTCCGTCACGACCGTCCATCCGCTCGCCACCGCGGAGGAGTTCGCCAAGCAGCTGCGGGACTCCTCCGCCCGCTGGATCTTCACCGTCTCACCGCTGCTCGAAGTCGCGCGCAGGGCCGCCGAACTGGCCGCCGGCATCGAGGAGATCTTCGTCTGCGACCGGGCCGACGGGCACACCAGCATGCTCGACATGATCGTCTCGGAGGCGCCCGACACCGAGGTCGTCATCGACCCCGCCGAGGACGTGGCGGCCCTGCCGTACTCCTCCGGCACCACCGGCATCCCCAAGGGGGTGATGCTCACCCACCGTTCCATCGCGACCAACCTGGCGCAGCTCTCCCCGCTCATCCCGATGAACCCGGGCGAACGCATCCTCGCCGTGCTGCCGTTCTTCCACATCTACGGCCTCACCGCGCTGATGAACGCCCCGCTGCGGCAGGGCTCCACCGTCGTCGTCCTGCCCCGCTTCGAGCTGGACACCTTCCTCGCGGCGATCGAGAAGCACCGCATCACCGCGCTGTACGTCGCCCCGCCGGTCGTCCTCGCGCTCGCCAAGCACCCGGCGGTCGCCCAGTACGACCTGTCGTCGCTGGAGTACATCATCTGCTCCGCCGCGCCCCTCGACGCCGAGCTGGCCGCCGCCTGCTCCAAGCGGCTCGGCCTGCCGCCCATCGGCCAGGCGTACGGCATGACCGAGCTGTCGCCCGGAACCCATGTCGTCCCGCTCGGCGCCGCGAACCCGCCGCCCGGCACCGTCGGCAAGCTCATCCCCTCCACCGAACTGCGGCTCGTCTCCCTCGACGACCCGGGCAAGGACGTCGGACCGGGCGAGGAGGGCGAGGTCGCGATCCGCGGACCGCAGGTGATGAAGGGCTACCTCGGCCGCCCCGAGGCCACCGCGGCGATGATCGACGAGGAGGGCTGGCTGCGCACCGGCGACATCGGACGCGTCGACGAGGACGGCTGGCTGTTCGTCGTCGACCGCGTGAAGGAGCTGATCAAGTACAAGGGCTTCCAGGTCCCGCCCGCGGAGCTGGAGGCGCTGCTGCTCGGTCACGAGGGGATCGCCGACGCGGCGGTCATCGGCGTGTACGACACTGACGGGAACGAGATCCCGAAGGCGTACGTCGTACGGCAGCCGGGCGCCGAGGAGCTGACGGAGGACGACATCATCGCCTTCGTCGCCGAGCGCGTCGCCCCCTACAAGAAGATCCGCCGTGTCTCGTTCATCGGCGGGGTCCCGCGCGCCGCCTCGGGGAAGATTCTCCGGCGTGAACTGAGGGACCGGGAAAGGGAGAACACGTGACGCTGGTCGCCATCGCGCACGAGCGCGGCATCACCACCCTGACGCTGGACTCGCCCGCGAACCGCAACGCCCTGTCGGCGCGGCTCGTCGGCGAGCTGGCGCAGGCGCTCGCCGACTGTGCCAAGGACGACGCGGTACGCGCGGTGGTGCTCACCCACACCGGGGGCACCTTCAGCGCGGGCGCCGATCTGAAGGCCCCGCCCAATCCGTACACCTTCGTCGACCTGCTGCGGCAGATCGTCACCCTGCCCAAACCGGTCGTGGCCCGCGTCAGCGGGAAGACCCGCGCCGGCGGGCTCGGGGTGCTCGGCGCCTGCGACATGGCGGTGGCCTCCAGCGACTCGGACTTCGCGTTCACCGAGGTCCGCATCGGGGTCGCGCCGGCCGTGATCTCGCTGCCGCTGCTGCCGCGTCTGGACCCGCGGGCCGCCGAGCGCTACTACCTGACCGGGGAGCGCTTCGACGCGGCGGAGGCGGCCCGTATCGGACTGCTGACGCTCGCCGCCGACGATGTGGACGAGGCACTCGCACCGCTGCTCGGCGGGCTGCGCAAGGCCTCCCCGCAGGGGCTGACCGCGTCGAAGAGGCTGGTCACCGCGCGGGTGGTGGACGCGTTCGAGCGGGACGCGGAGGACCTGGTGCAGCGCTCGGCGTCCCTGTTCGCGTCGGCCGAGGCCCGGGAGGGCATGACCGCCTTCATCGAACGCCGGGATCCCGTATGGGAGCTGTAGTCACGCCGAAGGCCCCCAAGCAGGACCGCAGCCGGGCCACCCGGCAGCGCCTGCTGGAGGCCGCCGTCGCCTGCCTGGCCGAACACGGCTGGGCAGGCTCCACGGTCTCCGTGGTCGCCGAGCGCGCGGGCGTCTCCCGGGGTGCGGCGCAGCACCACTTCCCGACCCGCGAGGACCTGTTCACGGCCGCCGTGGAGTACGTCGCCGAGGAGCGGTCCTCGGCCCTGCGCGCGCTGCCGGGCCAGGACCGCGCGGCGGTCGTCGAGGCCCTCGTCGGCCTTTACACGGGGCCGCTGTTCCGGGCCGCGCTGCATCTGTGGGTCGCCGCGTCCAACGAGGAACAGCTACGCCCCCGGGTCACCGAACTGGAGGCCAGGGTCGGGCGCGAGACCCACCGCATCGCGGTCCAGCTCCTCGGTGTGGACGAGTCGCGGCCCGGCGTGCGCGAGACCGTCCAGGGCCTGCTCGACATGGCCCGCGGCCTGGGGCTGGCGAACCTGCTCACCGACGACACCGCCCGCAGGAAGCGGGTCGTCGCGCAGTGGGCCGCCCTGCTGGACGAGACGCTGGGCTGACGGGCCGCGCGCCGGCCCGCGCCGGTGTGACCCGCGCCACAGGACGTTCGGGGCCCGCGCAGTATCCTGGGCCCATGCTTCTGCTGGTACGACGCCGTCACGTGGACTACGTCCGCGTCACGAGCATGGGCTGTCGGCGCTCCGCCTGACCTCGGGCCTGTCGCTGCGACAGGCCGCCCACCCCGTTCGCCCCGGCGCACCCGCGGCCCCGCCACCACCCCCGGCGGCCCCGTGGGCTCCCGTACACCCCGCGGAAGCACTCATGTCCTCTCTTCAGCTCCCCGTCATCGACCTCTCCGCCGCCGACCGCGGCCCCCAGGCCCGCGCGCTGCTGCACGCCCAGCTGCACAGTGCCGCCCATGACGTCGGCTTCTTCCAGCTCACCGGTCACGGCGTCACCGAGGCCGAGACGGCCGCGCTCAACAGCACCATGCGCGCCTTCTTCGCGCTGCCCGAGGCCGACCGGCTCGCCATCGACAACGTCAACTCGCCGCACTTCCGCGGCTACACGCGCATCGGCGACGAACGCACCGGCGGCAGCCAGGACTGGCGCGACCAGCTCGACATCGGCGCCGAGCGGCCCGCCCGCGTCCCCGCGCCCGGCGAGCCCGGGTACTGGTGGCTGGAGGGCCCCAACCAGTGGCCCGCCGCCCTGCCGCAGCTGCGCAGCGCGGCGCTCGGCTGGATCGACCGGCTGAGCGCGGTGGCCGAGCGGCTGCTGCACGAGCTGCTCGTCTCCATCGGCGCCCCGGCGGACTTCTACGACCACCTCTTCGGCGACCGCGCCCACATCCACCTCAAGCTGGTGCGCTACCCCGGCAGTCCGGCGGACGGGGGCGGCCAGGGCGTCGGCGCGCACAAGGACTACGGCTTTCTGACCCTGCTCCACCAGGACAGCGTCGGCGGCCTCCAGGTCGAGCGCGAGGACGGCGTGTTCCACGACGTGCCGCCCCTGCCGGGCGCCTTCGTGGTCAACCTCGGCGAGCTCCTCGAAGTCGCCACCGACGGCTATCTGAAGGCCACCCACCACCGGGTGGTGAGCCCGCCCGGCGCCACCGAGCGGTACTCCGTGCCGTTCTTCTACAACCCGCGCCTGGACGCCCGCATCGAGCCGCTCGCCTTCCCGTACGCGGCGCACGCCCCCGGCGTCACGGCGGACCCCGCGAACCCGCTGTTCGCGGAGTACGGCCGCAACGAACTCAAGGGCAAGCTGCGCGCCCACCCGCTGGTCGCCGCACGGCACCACGCGGAACTGCTGGAGCCGGCGGCCTGACCGAGGGGCGAGGGACCGGCGGGCGGACGCGCAGGGGGATCAGCGGGCGATGTCGTCGTAGCCCGTGATCTCCTGCGGGCCGCGCGTGCCCGGGCCCACGTACCGGGCCGAGGGACGGACCAGCCGGCCCGTGCGCTTCTGCTCCAGGATGTGCGCCGACCAGCCCGCGGTGCGCGCGCAGGTGAACATCGAGGTGAACATGTGCGCCGGGACCTCGGCGAAGTCCAGCATGATCGCCGCCCAGAACTCCACGTTCGTCGCCAGGACCCGGTCCGGGCGACGGTTGTGCAGCTCCTCCAGCGCGGCCTTCTCCAGGGCCTCCGCGACCTCGAAGCGCGGCGCGTCCAGCTCCTTGGCCGTACGCCGCAGGACGCGGGCGCGCGGGTCCTCGGCACGGTAGACCCGGTGGCCGAAGCCCATCAGCCGCTCGCCGTTGTCGAGGGTCCGCTTGACGTACGCCGTCGCGTCGCCCGTCCGCTCGATCTCCTCGATCATGCCGAGCACACGGGAGGGCGCACCGCCGTGCAGCGGCCCGGACATCGCGCCGACCGCGCCCGACAGCGCCGCCGCGACGTCGGCGCCGGTGGAGGCGATGACGCGGGCGGTGAAGGTGGAGGCGTTCATGCCGTGCTCGGCGGCCGAGGTCCAGTAGGCGTCGACGGCCTTCACATGCCGCGGGTCCGGCTCACCGCGCCAGCGGATCATGAAGCGCTCGACGACGGTCTGCGCCTTGTCGATCTCCCGCTGCGGCACCATCGGCAGGCCCTGGCCACGGGCACTCTGTGCCACGTAGGACAGCGCCATGACGGCGGCCCGGGCGAGATCCTCGCGGGCCTGTTCCGCGCCGATGTCGAGCAGTGGCCGCAGCCCCCACACGGGCGCCAGCATCGCCAGCGCCGACTGGACGTCCACGCGGATGTCGCCGGAGTGGACCGGGATGGGGAACGGTTCGGCGGCGGGCAGCCCCGGGTTGAACGCCCCGTCGACCAGCAGGCCCCATACGTTGCCGAACGAGACCTGGCCGACCAGGTCCTCGATGTCGACGCCGCGGTAGCGGAGCGAGCCGCCCTCCTTGTCGGGTTCGGCGATCTCCGTCTCGAACGCGACGACTCCTTCGAGTCCTGGTACGAAGTCGGACATCAGGCGGCTCCTCGGGATGCGTACGGCGGGTGCGGGTCGGCCGGTGCGTGATCGTGGACCGGTCACCCCGGTGATGCCCCGGGCGAGGGGCGGTCACCCCATCGCCGGGGAGGCAGGCACGATATCCCCTGCTGTCGGGGCGCCACAGTGGCCCGACCCAAGATTTTGGCGGGTCCGGACGATGCGGGGAAGCGTGACATCCGGCACACTCGCGCGATCCCCGCGCCCGGTCGACGCGTCGCATCCGCTGTCGGCATCCCGGGCACTGGGTGCCGGGGAGAAGAGGGCGCTGCGGCAGGATGAGCCCGTGACCGACGACGCCGCCCCGAACCCCGCCCTGATGCGCGAGCACTACCGCTCCACGCCGCTGCTGGAGACGGACCTCGCGCCCACGCCCATGGAGCAGTTCGCGCGCTGGTTCGCGCAGGCCGCGTCCGCCGGACTGCACGAGCCGAACGCCATGGTCGTGTCCACCGCCACCCCCGACGGCCGTCCGTCGTCGCGCACGGTGCTGCTGAAGCAGTACGACTCCCGGGGCTTCGTCTTCTACACCAACTACGGCTCCCGCAAGGGCCGCGAGATCGCCGCCAACGCGTATGTCTCGCTGCTCTTCCCCTGGCACCCCATCGCCCGCCAGGTCGTCGTCACGGGCACCGCCGCCCGGATCGGCCGGGAGGAGACGGTGGCCTACTTCCGCACCCGCCCGCACGGCTCGCAGCTCGGCGCCTGGGCCAGTGCCCAGTCCTCGGTGATCGGCTCGCGCGAGGAGCTGATCCGTACGTACGAGGAACTGGCCGCCCGCCACCCGGAGGGCGAGCAGGTGCCCGCGCCTCCGGAGTGGGGCGGCCTCCGGGTCGAGCCGGAGACGGTGGAGTTCTGGCAGGGGCACGCGAACCGGCTGCACGACCGACTGCGGTTCACCTCCCGCGACGGCGCGTGGGACATCGAGCGGCTGTCACCCTGACAGGGCGGACGCCTCCCGCAGGGCGGTCGTCACCGCAACCGGGATGTCGGTCACCGGGTACTGCACATGCCGCACGATGCGCTCCCGGTCCAGCACCAGCACCGCCCGCTTCAGCCGCAGGCCCTGCCCGGCGCGGAACGTCGGCAGCCGCAGCGCGGCCGACAGCCGGCTGTCCATGTCGGAGAGCAGCGGGAACGGCAGCTCCTCGGCGGCGGCGAAGACGCGCTGCTCGTCGGGCCGCTGCGTACTGACCCCGCGCACCGCGACCCCCGCCGCCGTGAAGTCCCCGTACGCGTCACGGAACAGCCGGTTCTCCAGCGTGCAGCCGACCGCGCCCGGGATGGTGTCCCAGTCCTCGGGCAGCGGACCCGGACGGCCGGTCGCGGGGTAGCAGAACAGCACGGTGGCCGCCGAGCGCCCGTCCACCGGGTCCAGGTCCCCGCCGCTGTGCACGGGCAGGGTGAAGCGCGCCAGCCGCTCGCCCACCAGTTCGTGCACCCGGTGCGCCTCGGCGCTGTTCTCGTCCGCGGTGCCGGTCAGGGTGCCGTCCCCGAGCAACCAGCGGTCGGCCCAGTCCTGCATGGCCACGAGCACCGGCAGCAGCGCGCGGCCGGTCTCGGTGAGCCGGTACTCGTACCGGACGGGCCCGCGCTGGTACGGGACCTTCTCCAGGACCCTGCTGTCGACGAGGTGGCTCAGGCGCTCGGTGAGCACCTTCCGGGAGATGTCCAGCTCGCGCTGGAGCGCGTCGAACCGGTGTCTGCCGCGGGCGGTCTCCCGGACGATCAGCAGACTCCACCAGTCGCCGACCACGGCGGCGGACTGCGCGACGGCACACGCGGCGTCGCGCTCGGGCACGGCTCTGGGCATGGCACCGACTCCTTCACGGGGCAGGCGGCCATCTTCACGCGGGGGAGCGGGTTCCGTACAGGAACTCAGCGGGTCCTGGCCCACGTCGGCTCCTGCCGGGTACGGGGCCCGCCGGCGCGTCCGGGCCGCCGGGAATCAGCCGCACGGGGTCCCGACATGCAGAAACCCGCGGGCTCTGGTTCCTCCTCACGGAGGAGCCGGCCGGATGTACCGGCGAGCCCGCGGGTCGGTGACTGCTTGGGATTGCGGCAGGAGGCCTGCCGTCTGTGCACATCGTGCGACAACGGGCCTCTAGCCCGCAGTCACCTCACGCATCCGAAACGAAACCACTTCCGGATCACCTCCTTTCATCGTGTGCCCCACACCTTAGGAACCGGCAGGCGGCGGCTCAAGCCATTTAATGAGGGCCCTTCCGGGAACGGCCCGAACCCGGGATATCTTGATGTCGAGCAATGTTGCAGACGTGGAGCGGAGCACCCGGTGACTGACTCGACCATCATCTATACGCACACCGACGAGGCGCCGGCGCTGGCGACGTACTCGTTCCTGCCGGTGATCGAGGCCTATGCCTCGACGGCCGGGGTCACTGTGGAGAGCCGTGACATCTCCCTGGCCGGGCGCATCATCGCCGGTTTCCCGGAGTTCCTCGAGGAGGGCCAGCGCATCGACGACGCGCTCGCCGAGCTCGGCGAACTGGCGAAGACCCCCGGGGCCAACATCATCAAGCTGCCGAACATCTCGGCCTCGATCCCGCAGCTGAAGGCGGCCGTCGCCGAGCTCCAGGAGCAGGGCTACGCGCTTCCGGACTACCCGGACGACCCGAAGACCGACGCGGAGAAGGACATCCGCGCCCGGTACGACAAGGTCAAGGGCAGCGCCGTGAACCCGGTCCTGCGCGAGGGCAACTCCGACCGCCGCGCCCCCGCGTCGGTCAAGAACTACGCCAAGGCGCACCCGCACCGCATGGGCGCGTGGACCCCCGAGTCGAAGACGAACGTCGCGCACATGACGGCCGACGACTTCCGCTCGACCGAGAAGTCCGCCGTCGTTCCCGCGGACGGGTCGCTGCGCATCGAGCTGTCGGGCGACGACGGCAGCACCACCGTGCTGCGCGAGTCGGTACCCGTGCTCGCCGGCGAGGTCGTGGACGCCTCCGTGCTGCGCGTCGGTGCGCTGCGTGAGTTCCTCACCGCGCAGATCGCCCGTGCCAAGGCCGAGGGTGTGCTGTTCTCCGTGCACCTCAAGGCCACGATGATGAAGGTCTCCGACCCGATCGTCTTCGGCCACGTCGTGCGCGCCTTCTTCCCGAAGACGTTCGCCGAGCACGGCGCCGCGCTCGCCGCGGCCGGCCTGAGCCCCAACGACGGGCTCGGCGGCATCCTCAAGGGCCTGGAGTCGCTGCCCGACGGCGCGAAGATCAAGGAGTCCTTCGAGGCGGAGATCGCCGAGGGCCCCGAGCTCGCGATGGTCGACTCCGACCGCGGCATCACCAACCTGCACGTCCCGAGCGACGTCATCGTCGACGCCTCCATGCCGGCGATGATCCGCACCTCGGGCCACATGTGGGGTCCGGACGGCCAGGAGGCCGACACCCTCGCGGTCATCCCCGACAGCAGCTACGCCGGCATCTACCAGGTCGTCATCGACGACTGCCGCGCGAACGGCGCGTACGACCCGTCCACGATGGGCTCGGTGCCGAACGTCGGCCTCATGGCTCAGAAGGCCGAGGAGTACGGCAGCCACGACAAGACCTTCGAGATCGCCACCACGGGCACCGTGCGGGTCGTCGACGGCAGCGGCAACGCCGTGCTGGAGCAGGCGGTGAGCGCCGGCGACATCTTCCGGATGTGCCAGACCAAGGACGCGCCGATCCGGGACTGGGTCAAGCTCGCCGTCACCCGCGCCCGGGCGACCGGCGACCCGGCCGTGTTCTGGCTGGACGCGGGCCGCGCGCACGACGCCAACCTCATCGCCAAGGTCGAGCAGTACCTCCCCGAGCACGACACCGAGGGCCTGCAGATCGAGATCAAGTCGCCCGTCGACGCGATCGCCTTCTCCCTCGACCGGATCCGCCGCGGCGAGAACACCATCTCCGTCACCGGCAACGTCCTGCGCGACTACCTGACGGACCTCTTCCCGATCCTGGAGCTCGGCACCAGCGCGAAGATGCTCTCCGTCGTCCCACTGATGAACGGCGGCGGCCTCTTCGAGACCGGCGCGGGCGGCTCCGCGCCCAAGCACGTCCAGCAGCTGGTCAAGGAGAACTACCTGCGCTGGGACAGCCTGGGCGAGTTCCTCGCGCTCGCGGTCAGCTTCGAGCACCTTGCGCAGACCACCGACAACGCGCGCGCCCAGATCCTGGCGGACACCCTGGACCGCGCCACGGCGACGTTCCTGGAGCAGGACAAGTCGCCGAGCCGCAAGCTCGGTGGGATCGACAACCGCGGCAGCCACTTCTACCTGGCGCTGTACTGGGCGCAGGAGCTGGCCGGCCAGAGCGACGACGTCAAGCTCGCCGAGGCCTTCACCTCGCTCGCCGAGACGCTGGCCGCGCAGGAGCAGACCATCGTCGACGAGCTCATCGCGGTGCAGGGCAAGCCGGCCGACATCGGCGGCTACTACCAGCCCGACCCGGCGAAGGCCGCGGCCGTCATGCGGGCGTCCGCGACGCTGAACCAGGCGCTCGCGACCCTGGGCTGACACCTCCGCGACACCGTTCCGCCCCGGCCGGCATCCGCCCGGCCGGGGCGGTTTCGTCGTCCGCCGCCTGCCGTCCGCTTCTCCGCCCCGGTGTCGGCCGTCCGGCCGGCTCCCGACGTCCGCATTTCCGGCAGGCAACGATTTGCCGGAACAGCGTGTGTCGTGAGTCACGTTCGAGTTGAATGATCCGACGTGCATCAGCTCGCGCGGACGCGTCCTGCAGGGGGTACAGGATGAGTGCTTCGAAGAGTGAGGCCGCCAACGCGCTCGGGCCCGACGAGCCGGAGCGTGCCGGTACGGGGCCCGAGCCTGCCGCGGTGCCCGGTTCGGAACTGCTCGCCGCACTCCTGGACGGGATGGACGCCGCGCTCTGCGCCTTCGACGCGGACGCCACCATCACGCACTGGAACCGCGAGGCGGAACGGATCCTCGGCTGGTCGGCGGAGGAGGCCGTCGGCAGGCGCGGCTTCGCCGGCTGGGCGGTGCGGACGGCCGACGCCGGAGAGGTCCAGGGCCGGCTCATGGCCGCGATGGACGCGCCGGGCCGGCAGGTCCACGAGTTCGCCCTGCTGCGCAAGGACGGCGGCCGGGTGCTCGTACGGACCCAGTCGGCGCGGGTGCTCGGCGCCGACGGCGCGCCGGCCGGGGTGTACTGCGCGTTCAGCGAGGTCCACGCGCAGATCGACCTGGAGCGTTCGATCGCGCTGAGCGAGGCGCTGTTCGAGGACGCGTCCTGGGGTGTCGTCCTGGTGGACGTGGATCTGCGGCCGACCGTCGTCAACGGCTATGCGGCACGTGCCCTCGGCGCGGGGCGGACATCACCGCTCGGCCGGCCGCTGGGCGAACTGGTCGTCCAGGGCGTGGAGCAGCTGGAGGGCGCGCTCCACCATGTGCTGGCGGAGGGCGCGGCCCGCGGACTCAGCGAGGTGTGGGTGACCCTGCCCGCCGGCGAGACCGAACGCCGCCGGTGCTGGCGCAGCGGCTTCCTG
The DNA here is from genome assembly GCF_042714725.1 of Streptomyces sp. NPDC058685. Lineage (NCBI taxonomy): Bacteria > Bacillati > Actinomycetota > Actinomycetes > Kitasatosporales > Streptomycetaceae > Streptomyces > Streptomyces sp. NPDC058685. The sequence continues at coordinate 72,785 of NZ_JBHXSL010000006.1, read as the reverse complement.
CGGCTGGCCTCCCCGCTCGCCGAGGAGCCGGTGCCGCTGGGCGTGGGCTGGCTGTTCCAGGACGTGACGGAGGCGAAGCTGGCGGAACAGGACGCGGACCGCCTCCGCTTCCGCTCCAGCCAGCTGCATCGCGCGGGCCGGGCCGCCGCGGAGTGCGAGGACCCGATGGAGGCGGCGACGGCGTATCTGGACTTCGCGCTCGCCGGGTTCGCCGACCACGCGCTGATCGACCTGATGGAGCCGGACGGCCGCCGTCTGGTCCGTACGGCCTCCACACCGTCGGGCGCGCCCGGGCCCTGCGTCCCGGTGGCGGGCGGCGGCATCCCGGTCCGCTATCCGCACGGCCACCCGGCGCTCCAGGCGGCCGACCGCAACGGCTCGGTCCGCGCGAGTGCCCCGGCCTCCGCGTCGGCGAACTGGTCGACTGACCGCCAGTGGCCGCGCGACATGGTCCACGCCCTGTGCTCGGTCCTGCGCAGCCGGGGCCGCACGCTGGGCGTGGTGACGTTCCTGCGCGGCCCCAGCCGCCCGGCCTTCGAACGCCCGGACGCGGTCTATGCGGAGAGCATGTCGGTCCTGACGGCAGCCGCACTCGACCTGGCCTCGACGACGGACGGAGACAGGCCGGAGCACTGAGGCAGGGGCCCGCCTCACCGGTCGGGCCCGATCCGGACGAAGGCCGAGCGGACTCGTCCTAGTGCCGGAAGAAGATCCGGTCGCCGTACTCCGTCATCACCCGGCCGTTCCATTCATGGCCGCCGTCCACGTTCCCCGAGCGCAGCAGCGGCGGTTCGATCCCCTTCTCCACCAGCCGCTCCGCGGCAGCCGCCATCGTCGCCTGCATCAGTGCGCTGGTGACCACGGTCGACGCCGGGGCGAAGGGCGCCTCGATGCCCTCGTGGGTGAGCTCGGCGTCGCCGACCGCGATCTTGGAGTCGAGCACGATGTCGCAGTGGTCCTTGAGGAAGGTGTCCGAGGAGTGCCGCGACCGGGTCTCCTCCGCGTAGGCGACCGAGGTCACGCCGATGACGGTGAGCCCGAGGGCGCGCGCGTTCATCGCCATCTCGACGGGCAGCGCGTTGCGGCCGGACAGGGAGATGATCACGAGGACGTCGCCCGACCTGGCGGGGCTGGAGTCGAGCACGGCGCCCGCGAGACCGTCCACGCGCTCCAGGGCGGAGCCGAGCGTCGCCGGCATCACGTCGACACCGACGACACCGGGGACGGCCAGCAGGTTCATCAGGGCGAATCCGCCGGCGCGGTAGACGACGTCCTGCGCGGCCAGCGACGAGTGCCCGGCCCCGAAGGCGAACAGCCGGCCCCCGGCGGCGATGGCGTCGGCGATCGCCTCGCCCGAGGCCGCGATGTTCTCCGCCTCCTCGTCCCGTACACGCTGCAGCAGACCGATCGCGGCGTCGAAGAACTGACCGGCCAGCTTGCTCTCGCTCATCGCCGAGCCCTTTCCGGGGGTGGAGGTTCCGGGAGTGGGGAACAGGCGCGGGAATACCCGCGTCGCGGATCACGTTGCGGTCTGGACCATTGCTGTGTCAATACGGCCTCCCGTACCGGCCTGCCGACAGGTTTCACGGAGTTTTTCCACAGGCTCCGCCCGCGGCTTCTCCCGGCACGGCACGGTTGTCGGTGGGATGCGTAAGAATTGACCCGGGGCCGCAGCGCATCACGATTTATCGAGGGGCACGTATGTCCGGACTGATCGACACGACGGAGATGTATCTCCGCACCATCCTCGAGCTGGAAGAGGAAGGTGTGGTGCCCATGCGCGCCCGTATCGCCGAACGGCTCGACCAGAGCGGACCCACGGTCAGTCAGACCGTGGCCCGCATGGAGCGGGACGGACTGGTGACGGTCGCCGGCGACCGTCACCTGGAGCTGACCGAGGAGGGCAGGCGGCTGGCGACGCGCGTGATGCGCAAGCACCGGCTCGCGGAGTGTCTGCTCGTCGACGTCATCGGGCTGGAGTGGGAGCAGGTCCACGCCGAGGCCTGTCGCTGGGAGCACGTGATGAGCGAGGCGGTCGAGCGACGCGTGCTCGAACTGCTGCGCCACCCGACGGAGTCGCCGTACGGCAACCCGATCCCGGGCCTGGAGGAGCTGGGCGAGAAGGCCGAGGCGGACCCGTTCCTCGACGAGGGCATGGTCTCGCTCGCGGACCTCGACCCGGGCACGGACGGCAAGACCGTGGTCGTACGCCGGATCGGCGAGCCGATCCAGACGGACGCCCAGCTGATGTACACGCTGCGACGGGCGGGCGTGCAGCCCGGCTCGGTGGTGAGTGTGACGGAGTCGGCGGGCGGAGTCCTGGTCGGCAGCAGCGGCGAGGCGGCGGAACTCCAGGCGGACGTGGCATCGCACGTGTTCGTGGCCAAGCAGTAGGCAGGGCGCGGAGAACAGGCCGACCGGGGCGGGTAGCCGGTACGGCCGCCACCACGGCCCGACCGGGGCACGTGGCCCGGCAGGGCCGGTCACACCGGGCGGCACGGGAAGGCCCAGCAGGGCCACCCGGCCGACACCGGCATGGGCGGACGCGGACGGTCTGCGTCAGCCTCCGTCGGAGGCGGCTGGTTGCGGAAGGCTGCCCGGGACATCGCGCCGTCGCGCCGAGTGGCCGGTGCGGCGGGCACAACAGGCCGCGCGGGGCGGCTCGGTAGGCCATCCGCCGGCCGCAGGCGTGGGCCCGGCGCCAGCGGTGTGACCGCCCGTCAGGCGTGGTGGGTCACAACCTCCGCAGGGCAACCGGCAACGGCGGCACGGCAGCATGCCTGCCGCCGGCCCGGCGCGGCGCATCGCATGCCCGCACCCTGCGGCACGGCCGCAGGCCCAACCCGCAGGCGCCGAAGCGCCGGTGGCCGTCGTCAGCCCTCACACGGGGGCGGGCAGGGGCGCGTCCGGCGGCGCGATCGCGGCCCGTTCACCGCCTCGTGGAGACGTTTTCCGCCCGGAATGGCAGCGCCCGGGCGAATCGCGTGCCACGCTGGGGCAGACGCATATGACCCACGGTCGGGGTGGGGATCCCGCCGGCGGAGGCAGGGGGAGGTCAGGGTGATGCGCCCCTCGTACGTCCCGCGCGCACAACGGCGCAGTCCATGCGCTCCGGAGCCACAGAGGGGCCCCGGCGCCCGTGAGCGCCGGGGCCTGTCCTCCCCTGTCCCGACCCGGAGCCCCGAGCTCCCAGGGTCAGTCCCCTCGGACCGTCTTCCCCGAGCGGCCCGCCTCCCGCTGAAGATCTCCCCTCGGCGACGGAAGTCAATCCTTGAGCGTGGTCACTCGAACGAGGGGTGTTGCGCGCAGGAACCATGTTTTCGAATAGGAGTTCGATAGGCTGGCGGAACTTCGACCGATCTGGACGACCGGGGGAGAGAAGGGGGTGCCAGGCACATGGTGCGGCGCATCGATGTGACCGGAGCCGATGGCGTACGCCTGGCTGCCTGGGAGTTCGCGGACCCGCCCAAGGGGAGCGGTGAACCGGAGCCCGCGCCGGGGGTCTTACTGCTGCACGGCCTGATGGGCCGCGCGTCCCACTGGGCGTCCACGGCCCGTTGGCTCTCCGACCGGCACCGCGCGGTCGCTCTCGACCAACGGGGCCACGGACGCAGCGACAAGCCGCCCGAGGGCCCGTTCACCCGCGAGGCGTACGTCGCCGACGCGGAGGCCGCGGTCGAACAGCTGAACCTTGCCCCCGTGACCCTGATCGGTCACTCGATGGGTGCACTCACCGCCTGGCAGCTCGCCGCCAAGCGCCCCGACCTGGTCCAGGCGCTGATCATCTGCGACATGCGGGCGTCAGCGCTCGGGGCGGCCTCGCAGCGGGAGTGGGACGACTGGTTCCGGGCCTGGCCCGTGCCGTTCGCGACGCTCGCGGACGTCCGCAGATGGTTCGGCGAGGACGATCCGTGGGTCGAGCGTCCGACCCCGTCGCGCGGGGAGTTCTTCGCCGAGGTCATGGCGGAACGGGCGGACGGCTGGCGGCCGGTGTTCTCCCGCCGGCAGATGCTCAAGGCCCGGGAGACCTGGGTCCACGACGCGCACTGGGAGGAACTGGCCCAGGTCCAGTGCCCCACCCTGGTGGTGCGCGGACTCGACGGTGAACTGGGCCGCGCCGAGTCCCAGGAGATGGTCAGGGTGCTGCCGCGCGGGGAGTACGCGGAGGTGGTCGACGCGGGCCATCTGGTGCACTACGACCAGCCGGAGGGCTGGCGCTCGGCGATCGAGCCGTTCCTGGACGGCGTCCGTACGCCCTGATCCGTACGCCCTGATCCGTACGCCCTGATCAATGACCTGCGCGTCGTGATCCGTTCGGTGTGATCCGTATGTCGTGATCCGTGCGGGGTGATCCTGACGTGGCGCCGGCCGCGGCTCCTGGCCGGCGCGCCTGTGCGAACGTCCCACCGCTCGGCGGGATCAGGCGGTGCGTCAGAAGCGGTGCGTCAGAAGGAGAAGACCGCACCCTCGGCGAGGCTGCCCTCCATCTCGCAGCGGTTGCCGTACGTCTCCGACCACGACACGTGCTGTCCCTGCCACACGCCGGTAGCCGTGACCACGACCGGGTCCCACTGGCGCGTACACATCGTGTGCGAAGGCGAAGACTTCAGCGCCGAGAACTCGCCGTCCACGGCACGCAGTTCACGGCACGCGGCGGTCGGCGCCGGGTGGGTGCCGTCGGCACGCGGGGTGCACGTGAGGGTGACCGCACGCTCGACGGTCGCGGTCGCCGCCTGCTCGCCCTTGCCGATGCTCAGCACCAGCGCAGAGGGGGCGTAGAGGCTGTTGGAGCCGGCCGGCTGCGCGTCCGGCCCGGCGGGCGCGGCGTGCGCGGTGGAGAGGGCGGCACCGCTCAGCAGCAGGGCGGCAGTTGTGGCGATCGTGTTGCGGATGTAACGCATCGGTGAATCTCCTGCATTCGGGGGTTGATTGCGGTCGGGAGTCTTGCGCATGCGCACAGTGAACGCACATGCGGCGGTTCTTTCCGGCCGCATACGTGCGAACCGACGTGACCGAATGACCGTTCGGGCAGCTCGCACCGGGTCCGCGTCCTCGCATAACACCGTCCATCATGTGGATGATCTGTGATGGTCCAACGGAAAACTACCGTCTGACCTGCGGTTATGGCCTGGCGGTACGTTTCTTCGGACAGCAGGCTTTGACTGGAAAGTGTTGCCTTCTAAAGACCGTTGACCTTCCCGAAAATGTGTTCATAGGCGGGTCTTTCCCTCGAATACATCAGAAAACGGGATCATTCGTAACCTGTGCCACCGTGCCGCGTTGATCATCCGACGCCCGCAAACGCGAGGCTCGTTCGGCAGCTTCCGCTGTGGAGCCCCGCCAGGCATGGTGTCCCGGTGGTCCGATTCTCTGGGGAGGACGCATGGAACGCAGGCGGTTACTGCAGGCCGGAGCCGGGTTCACCCTGGCATCCGTGGCGGGACAGTTCCCTTTCCCCGCCGAGGCGAGTGCCGAGGCGGCAGACAGAGCAGGCGCATCCGGCACGAGCGATCCCTGCTCGGGCCCCACGATCGCGATGTACGGCGTCGCGTCGCTGACCGCGGCGATCGTCGGCATGACCGTTCTCGGCGACAAGGCGTATGTCGTCGCCCGCGGTCAGAACCCTCCGGTGCTCGGCGAGATCGACCTTCCGTCCAAGACGCTCACCAGGGCCGTGCGGCTCAACCGCGGTGAGGGCGGCTGGGCGACGACGGTCTCGGGCGGGCACGTCTACGCGGGGACGTATCCGTTCCCGGACATCTACCGCTTCGACCCCGCGACCGGCCAGGTCGCGCTCATCGGCACGATCGGCCCGTCCGGCGGATTCGTCTGGTGTCTGACGACCGCGCCCGACGGCACGGTCTACGCGGGGACTTCGCCCCGCGGCGAGGTGTGGGAGTACAAGCCCGCCACCGGCACGCTGCGTAACCTCGGCGTGGCCTTCGCCGGCCAGCAGTACGTCCGCGCGATCGCGGCCGACGACCGTTTCGTATACGCGGGAACGCTGCCGTCCGGTTACGTCGTCGCCTACGACCGCACCACGGGCGCCAAGACGAACATCACCCCCACCCCCTACGGCGGCGCGGCCGCCATCATCGCCCGCGACGGACGGGTGATCGCGGCGCTCACCAAGTACCTCGTCGACATGGCCCCCGACGGCAGCGACGCGAAGGTGATCGCCACACCCGCCGCCGAGCGGCTGCTCGACGCGATGACCATGACGGCGGACGGCACGCTGTACTGCGTCGGCCGCCCGACCGGCACCGTCTACCGGCGGGACGGCGACACCCTCGTTCCCGTCGCCGCCCCGACGCCCGGCGACGAACACCGCGCCCTGGTCCCGCTCGACGCCACGACACTGCTCGGCGCGGCGGGCAGCGGCCGGCTCTGGTGGCTGAACCTGGACAGCAAGCAGTCGGAGATAGTGGAACTGATCGACGCCGGTCTGTCCGGGCCCGACCCCGTGCAGTCGATGGCGTACGAATCGCGTGGCGTCGTGCATGTCGGCGGGCACTTCTCCATCACCACCCACCGCACCACCACGCGGGGCACCCGCACCTCCCGGCGCACCAGCGTCGCGGGGGAGCCCAAACAGCTCCAGGTCGTGGGCAGCAGGCTGTACGCGGCGATGTACCCGAGCACCGAGCTGCTGGAGCTCGACCCGGACCGCGGACGGGTCAGGTCGCTCGGCTTCATCGACCACGACCAGCAGCGTCCGACGGACATGGCGCATGTGCGCGACCAGGATCTGCTGCTGGTGGCGTCCGCGCCGGGTGTCGGTCTGCTCAAGGGTGCGCTGACCTCGCTCGACCGGCGGCGGCGCAAGATCACGGTCTACAAGGACGTGATCACCGACCAGAGCGTGATGTCCCTCGCGCTGGACGACAGGAGGGGCCGCAGGATCGCCTATCTCGCGGGCGACACCTGGGGCGGTGGCAGCGTCCCGCCGACCCGGCCGAGCGCCACGATCGCCGCCTTCGACCTGACGCGGCGTGAAGTGCTGTGGGAGGTCACGCCCATCGAGGGCTACGCGAGCCTCCAGCACGTCGCGGTGTCCGACGGTGTGCTCTACGGGGTCTACAAGCGGCTCGCGGGCGCCTGGTTCGCCATGGACCTGGCCACCCGCACCGTGATCCGGACGGGACGGCTGCCGAGCTACGGCGAACTCAGCGTGCACGACGGCCATGTGTTCGCGTCGATCTTCGGCGGTCTCGTCTACCGGCTCGGACCCGACCTGGCCGAGGCGCAGTTCATGCTCGGCGGGCTCGGCGACGGCTGGTACAACCCGCCGCAGCTGGCCTGGGAGCGGTACTCACCGCACGCCTGGGGCGTGGCGGGGCGCGACCTCGCGAGGCTGCGGCTCGACCCGCGCTGCCCGGCGCCGGGCCAGGCCCGCAGGCCCCTTCCGGACACACACGTCCTGGAGGGCCTGCTGGCCAACTGACCGGCCATGTCCGTGCGGAGACCCGTCAGCCGATCGGCCGGCGGGTCTCCTCGCGGACCTTCACCGTCGCCTCGGCGACGGCCTTCAGGTCGATCTCCTCGGGGGACTTGGTGGCCGTCTCCGGGGTGACCAGCGCGACGGACGCACTGGTGTTGTCGTCCGCCCACGCGCACATGGGAAACGTGGCCTTGCCGCCGGCGCCCGCCTGCTCGGTCACCAGGACCTGGCAGCTCACCGGCACCTCCGACCCCGCCGGAGTGACGTCCTTCGCCGGGACGGCGACGGTGGTGCCGTCGGCGTCCTCGGCACCCGCGAGCAGCTTGTCGCGTGCCGCGTCCGGGTCGGCGATGCGGCCGTGCAGACCGGAGATCACCAGCACCCCGGTGCCCGAGGCCGAGGTGTACTGCGCCACCGCCGACTTGGCGTCCTTGATGGTCTTCTCACTCGTGCCGGCCAGCTGGTCCTGCGTCGAGGCGGAGCGGTCGTCGGCCAGCTTGTACTTCCCGTCGAGCAGCGTCGGCGGCACGGTGAGGCGGTACTCCGCGGCCGGGAAGCTCTTGCCACCGCCGACGACGTTGTTCCCGAACCACGAGAGGCCCAGCACCGCCGCGATGACGGCGAGGGTGATGCCGACGATCAGGCCCGCGTTGTTCTTCTTCTTCGACGGGGGCGGCGCGCCCCAGCCGCCGGGTCCGCCCGGCCCCGGGTACGGCTGCTGGGCGTACGGCGGCTGAGGATGCGGCGGCTGCCCTCCGTAGCCCGGCTGGAGGTGCCCCTGCTGAGGGTGCTGCGGGTACGGAGCCTGCTGCGGGAACTGCGGCTGTCCGTACGGGCTTTGCGCCCCGTAGGGGTTCGGGGTTCCGTAACCCCCCTGCTGCGGCGGCTGATTCGGCGGCGTCGACATGGCCGTCAACCTACGTCACGGGTGCGAAGCCGCCGTCGTCAACCCCGGTCATCCCTTGCTGACAGCGGCCAGGATCTCCGGCAGCCGGTTCGCCGTCTGCGGGGCCGCGACGCGCACGCCTGCCCAGCCGATCAGCAGTCCGTACGCCGCCCCGGCGGGGAGCAGCACCCACAGACCCGACTCCTCGTTCGCCGCGTGCATCCAGACCGTCAGAGCGATCACAGGTGCACACAGCACGGCCGCCGAGATCATGCCTCCGAAGATCGAGATCCAGGCCAGCCCGGCCTGTCCGGGCGCCACGTTCTTGTACGCACTGTCCTGCGGGATCGAGTACGGGAAGCGGGCCGACGACACGGCGCCGGTCGCCAGCATGGCGCCCAGCAGCGCGAAGGACAGGCCCATGACCTCGGGCAGCGCCCGCCAGTTGCCGAGCAGAGCGGCGGTGAGGACGGTGACCAGGACCGTGTACGGGAGGGTGACCAGCAGCAACGCCAGGGCCCGGGCACGGAGTTCGGCGTACGCGTCCTTCGTGGACGAGATCGTCTGCGCCACCATCCAGAACGCCGAGGTGTCCTGCCCGAACTGGTTGTACATCTGAATGCCGAGCATCCCCGCCGCGAAACAGGCGAAGTACAGCGAGCCGGTGCCCTGGAGAGCGTTGAACACCGGCACGATCAGGCCGATCGCCAGCGCCGTCACCCAGGCCGCCTTGGTCTTCGGGTCCCGCCACACATAACGCAGGCTGCGCTGCATCACCGTGCTCGTACGGCCCTCGGGCAGCAGCCGGTGCAGACCGCTCGACGACTCCTTGCGCGTGGACTCCGAGGCCGCCGCGAGGGTCGAACCGTCCGGTGCCGTCATCAGCTTGGTCAGACTGCGCTGCCAGGACCACAGCAGGACGAACAGGGCCACCGCGGACAGGGCGAGCTGTTCCAGCGCCACCGCGTACGAGCCGTCGCTCGCGGAGCCGATCGCGGCGATGGCCGAGGCGGGCGGGATCCACCGCACGATCCCCGCCGCGGGGTCGAGCGCGGACAGGCCGCCGGACTCGCCCAGCCGCTGGGCGCCGAAGTTGACGATCTGGATGCCGACGGCGATCACCAGTCCGCTCAGCAGGGCCAGGTCGCGGCCCTTGCGCGAGGTGAGCAGCCGGATGTTGCCCGCCGCGACCGTACGGGCCAGGGCCACGCACACCAGCAGCGTGAGCGGGACGGCGACGACGGCGACCAGCACGGCGAAGGCGCCGTGGGCGAGCGCGATCGCCGACCCCACCACCAGGCAGAGGGTGAACAGCGGGCCGATGCCGACCAGCGACGCCGCCAGCAGCGCGAAGACCAGCGGCTGCGGCCGCAGTGGCAGCATCACCAGCCGAGTGGGGTCGAGCGTCTCGTCGCCGCTCGGGAAGAACAGCGGCATCACAGCCCAGCCGAGCGCCAGGACGGCCGTCAGCAGGACGACCAGCGACACCGCGTGGTCGGTGCCGCGCAGCAGGATCAGTCCGAGCAGTTGACCCGCGGCGAGCAGCAGCGTCACCACGAGGGAGGCGACGAAGGCGGCGGTCCGGGTGGAGGACTGGCGCAGGCCGTTGCGCAGGAGCGCCAGCTTCAGCCGGACGAAGATCCGGGAGAGATGGGCGGTGCTCACCGGGCACCGCCGCCGAGCCAGTCCAGCGACTGCGCGGTGTCGCGGCCGTTCGCCCCGACCAGCTCCAGGAACGCGCTCTGGAGCGAGGGTGCGTCACCGCGTACCTGCGCGAGCGGTCCCTGGGCGACGATGCGACCGGCGGCCATGACCGCCACCCAGTCGCACAGCGACTCCACGAGCTCCATCACATGGCTGGAGAAGACGACCGTCGCGCCCGAGGCGGTGTACCGCTCGAGCACCCCGCGGATCGTCTGGGCCGAGACCGGGTCGACGCCTTCGAACGGCTCGTCCAGGAAGAGGACTTCGGGGTTGTGCAGCAGCGCGGAGGCCAGCCCGATCTTCTTGCGCATACCGGTCGAGTAGTCGACGACCAGTTTGTGCTGCGAGCCGGCGAGATCCAGGACGTCGAGCAGCTGGGCGGCGCGCTTGTCGACCTCTTCGCCCGGCAGGCCCCGCAACCGCCCGCTGTAGGCGAGCAGTTCACGCCCGGAGAGGCGCTCGAACAGCCGCAGGCCCTCGGGCAGTACCCCGATCCGGGCCTTGACATCGACGGGATCGCGCCAGACGTCGCTGCCGGCCACCTCGATCCGGCCCTGATCGGGGCGGAGCAGCCCGGTCACCATCGACAGGGTGGTCGTCTTGCCGGCGCCGTTCGGCCCGACCAGGCCGATGAATTTGCCGGCGGGGAGGGTGAGGTCGATGCCGGCGACGGCGATCTGCTCACCGAACCGCTTCCACAGGCCCTCGACCCGGACGGCGGGCGCCGCCCCGCCGGCACCTGGCGCCACCTGTTCGTCCGGCATGATCCCCGCCTTTCGGTGTTCCCCGTACGTACGAGGTCCACCATATGTACGGCGGGCGGGGGAGCGGCAGCCGCGCAGCGGGCGCACCCGCCGGCAGCCCGGCGGCGGGGACCCGGCCGGTCGCTGGTGCCGCGACAGGGCGGAGCCCCCGGGAGGGGCACTGGGCCCGGACAGGACCTAGCCGCGGCGGGCGCGCTCCGCCGCCGCCTCGCGGCCGCAGGCGTATGCCAGCGGGCTCAGCAGCTCGTCGACGTCCGGCAGCCACCGGTTCGCCGGGGTGGGGCGGCGGGCCCACTGCACCGCGCCGCGGCCGCCGACGCGAGTGGGCGGGGCCGCGACGTAGTGGCCCTCGCCGCGGGCGACCAGATCGATGGAGGACGGCACCCAGCCCAGCGTGCGGACCAGCTCGGGGATCTTGGAAGCCGCGCCCGGCAGGACGAAGAAGAGCATGCGGCGGTCGGGGGTGCAGGTCACCGGGCCGAGAGGCAGATCCATCCGCTCCAGCCGGGCGAGGGCGAGGAAGCCGGCCGACTCCGAGACGTCCAGGGCGTCGAAGGTGCGGCCCGTCGGCAGCAGGATCGACGCCCTCGGCGTCTTCGACCACAGCCGGCGGGCGGCGACCGCGCTGCCGGTGGCCTGGTTCGCCCAGTCCGGCCGCGCGGGGTGCGCGCCGGGGGACGGGCAGTCGGTGTCGCCGCACGAGCACTGCTCGCGGCCCTCCACCGCCTCCAGCCAGGTGCCGGGGAACACGTCCCAGTGCCGCTCTTCCGCGTACCGCACGGCATGGTCCAGCAGCTGCTCACCGCGCTGTTGCGGGATCCGGGCGGCTTCGGTGACTCCCATGGTCTCTTCCACGTCACACTCAACTCCCGCTGTCACCTTGGGTTACGGGCGCCCCGAGCCGGGTCGCGGAGCATCGATCCTGCATGCGGGGCGCATCGGTGCACGGACGGGGGCGCGCACGCGGCCGGGCCACGGGGAGCGGGTAGCCACTCGCAGGGGGCCGTCGGCAGGGGGACGCGCCGTCGGCCGGGGGGAGCGCGCGCCTCGCGTGGCTTCCGGAAAAAAGAGACCAAGTCGCTCAAGTCTGCATTCTCCGTATATCAGCCGGGCAGTGATCACTGCGTGGATCACCGCGGGCCTCAGGGGGTAGTCATGGCAGCCAGGCCTCTCGTCGCACGACAGCCGAACGAACGCTTGCAGGCACTCATCCAGGAAGCCGGGTGCTCGAATGCGGGGCTGGCACGACGCGTCAACATGGTCGGCACGGAGCGCGGGTTGGACCTGCGCTACGACAAGACGTCGGTGGCGCGCTGGCTGCGGGGCCAGCAGCCGCGCGGCCGGGCGCCCGGGATCATCGCCGAGGCGCTGGGGCGGAAACTGGGACGGACGGTCACGATCGACGAGATCGGTATGGCCAACGGCAAGAACCTGGCCTCGGGCGTCGGACTCCAGTTCTCGCCGACCGTGCTGGGCGCCATCGAGCAGGTCTGCGAGCTGTGGCGCAGCGACGTCGGGCGGCGCGACTTCCTGTCCGGCTCCGCCGTCGCGGCCTCCGCGCTCGTCGAACCGAGCCGCGACTGGCTGATCACCGGCGCGGACACCCAGGTGGCGCGTACCGCCGGCTCCCGCGTCGGCGTCTCGGACGTCGAGGCGGTACGGGCGATGACGGCGGCCCTCACCGACCTGGACCACCGGTTCGGCAGTGGCCATGTCCGTCCGGTCGTCGTGCACTACCTCAACTCCGTGGTGTCCGGGCTGCTGTCGGGGTCGTACCGCGAATCGGTCGGCCGTGAACTCTTCGCTGCCGTCGCGCGGTTGACCGAGCTCGCCGGGTACATGGCCGTCGACACCGGGCAGCCCGGGCTCGCCCAGCGGTACTACATCCAGGCGCTGCGGCTCGCCCAGGCGGCCGGCGACCGCGCCTACGGCGGCTATGTACTGGCCGCCTCCATGAGTCATCTCGCCGCCCAGCTGGGCAATCCGCGGGAGATCGCCCAGCTCGCCAGGGCCGCCCAGGAAGGCGCCCGCGGCCATGTCACCCCGCGGGCCGAGGCGATGTTCCTCGCGGCCGAGGCGCGCGGGCACGCCCTCCTCGGGGACGCCCACACCTGTCACGCGGTGGCCGGCAGGGCGCAGGCGGCGCTGGAGCGCGCCGAACCGCGGTCGGGCGACGACCCGGCGTGGATCGCGCACTTCGACCGGGCCTATCTCGCGGACGAACTGGCCCACTGCTACCGCGATCTGGGCCAGGCCGAGGCGGCCGCGCACCATGCCACCGACGCGCTGGACGGCCACCCCGAGTCCCGGGCGAGGCGGCGGGCCATCGGGCTGGTGCTGCTCGCGACGGCGCAGGTCCAGCAGCGCGAGGTCGAGCAGGCCTGCCACACGGGGACGCGCGCGCTGGAACTGCTGGGCGGGCTGCGCTCCAGCAGGGGCGCGGAGTATCTGGACGATCTCCAGCAGCGCCTGGAGCCGTACGCGGACGAGCCGGCGGTCCGTGAATTCGGTGCGCGGCTGGAGCTCCAGGCCGCCTGAGAACCGGAATCAGCCCGTTAACAGCGCCGGGCGTTCGCTTCTTGTTACTGCTTCCACACGTGTGTGCGGGGTGCCTGACGGACCCGGTAGCGTAAACCGACGATTCCGTAGGTCCACACGTAGGAGTCCCGGTGACGCACAGCGGACAGGGTGACGAGCAGCGGCACACCGCTGCCCGGCCCGCGCACGAAGGCGTCGTGCTGCCCGCCGACGGGTCAGAGCCTTTCATACCAGGTGCCTCCGGCGCCCAGGCGGCTCCGGCCGGCGGGCAGCCGTGGGGCGAGCCCTGGGGCCCGTCGCAGGGGCAGCAGCAGGCGCAGAGCGACGCGTACGGACAGCAGGACCACAGACAGGGCCACAGACCCGAGCCGGCCTTCGGGCAGCAGGGCGAGGACCCGTACGGAGCGCAGCGGTACGCACAGGAGCCGCAGGGCCAGGACCCCTACGGAGCCCGCCAGGACCAGCAGTACGGCCAGGACCGCCAGTACGGCCAGGGGCAGTACGGACAGGACCGGAACAGCGGTCAGCAGCACGCGCAGGGCCCGTACCGGCCCGACCCGTACGCGCAGCCCGCTCCGCAGTCCTACGACCCGCAGCCGTCCCAGGGGACCCAGGGCGGCTGGGGCGAGGCCCCGGAGGCCGTCTACGGCGTCCAGGCGCAGCCGCTGCCCCCGGCGCAGCCCCTGCCGGACGCGGTGCCCCCGCAGGCCCTGCCGGCGTCGACCCCGGGCGGGAGCGACACGGACGCGACGCAGTTCATCCCGCCCGTGACGGCGGGCGCTCTGCCGCCCGAGACGTCGGCGGAGTCCACCACCTTCCTCGGCACCCGGTCGCTGCCCGGCGCGGGAGCGCAGCCCGGGGCGGGCAGCGCGGGCGAGGCGGCCACCCAGTTCCTGCCGCCGGTGCCGGCCGAGCCCAGCGGGGCGCCGCTGGGGATCCGGCCCGGGACGCCCGGCGAGCGGCAGCCCCCGGCGGAGTTCGACAGCCTGTTCCGGTCGGACGCTCCGGGTGCCCCTATGGCGGACGCGACACAGCACCTGCCCCGCATCGAGAGCGGCCCGCAGCAGCCCGCGTACCAGCAGCAGGCCCCGCGGCAGCGCCGGGCGGCGTCCTACGAGCCGCAGGAGCCGGAGTCGCGGCGGCGCAAGTCCTCGCGGGTGCCCGTCGTCGCGGCTGTGGTCGTCGGCTGCGCGGTGCTCGGACTCGGCGTCAGCGCGGTCGTGTTCGGCGGTGACGACAAGAAGGAGGACCCGGGCCCCGGAGAGAACGTGGCCGCGTCCTCCTCCGTCCCCGAGGACGACTCCCCGAAGGCCGCGGACGATCCGGCGAAGCCGCAGGCCGAGGCGCTCGACAAGCTCCTCGCCGACAGCAACAACAGCCGGGCGGCGGTGATCCGTTCGGTGGAGAACATCAAGCAGTGCAAGGACCTCGACCAGGCGTCATCCGATCTGCGCGGCGCCGCGGACCAGCGCCGCAGCCTGGTGACCCGGCTGGAGGGGCTGAGCGTCGACAAGCTGCCGCGCCACTCCGAGCTGACGGCCGCGCTCAACGAGGCATGGAAGTCGTCGGCCTCGGCGGACGACCACTACGCGGTCTGGGCGACACAGGTGAAGAGCAAGAAGGGCTGCAAGGACGGGCAGGCCCGCAACACGGGGCAGTCGGCCCAGGGCAACCGGGCCAGTGGTGAGGCCACCAAGGCCAAGCGGGAGGCGTCCGGCCTCTGGAACTCCATCGCGACCAAGTACGAGCTCACCGAGCGCCGCAGCGACCAGCTGTAGGCGAACGGCGGCCGCACGGACGGTCCGGCGGGCGGCGGCGAGAGCCGGCGTCGGCCGGATCCGGACGACCTGAGGATCAGCACCGCGCGGACGGCCTCGATGATCAGGGCACGGGAACGTCGGCCGGATTCGGGACGGGAGCCGTCGGCCGGATCAGGGTCAGGAACGTCGGCCGGATCCGGACGGTTCGGGCAGCGGCGTCGCGTCAGCCCGATCCCGTCACCGACGCCGTCAGCGTCTTCGAGACGTCTACGAAGTTGTCCCGCTGCGCCACCAGCCGCCCGTCGCGGACGACCTGGAAGGTCACGCCCCGGTTCACGAGCCGCGGGAAGCCGGAGACGCCCAACATGTCCTCGTACTCCCAGCGCAGCGGCGGAGTGAGCCCGTCCGTGGACACCCGTACACCGGTGTCGAGCGCGCGGGAGATCTTCCCCGGCGAGATCTCGTCCGAGTCGAGCGACTGGATGACCGTCCTCAGCACCGTGTAGGCGATCCAGGTGGTCTGCACACCGGCGTCGGCGGGGTCGATGCGGTTGTCGCCGAAGGCGTGCGTGCTGATCACCTTCTTCATCTCCTCCCAGCGCGCGTCGGCCGCGTCCGGGTACCAGCCGGTGAGGAATGCCCCCTCCAGCGGGCCTTTGCGTCCGCCGGTGCGGTCGATGAGCGACTGGCTGACGCTGCTCAGCACCGAGGAGACCCTGATCTTGCGGTCGTCGTCGGGCAGCCGGCGGAAGGAGTCGATGAAGGTCTCGGTGCGATCGCCGAGTGCCGCCGTGACGCAGCCGGGGCGGTCGTCGTCGTCCGTCGCCGCTCCGGCCCCCGCCTTGGTACGGGCCTGTTCGGCCTGCGCGGTGTAGTCGGTCGCGTCCTCCGCCGCCAGGATGTCGGTCGAGGCGCGGCGGCTGGACCCGGCGAGGCCGGCGTTCAGGAGCTCGGGCAGTTCGTCACCGGCCAGTGAGTTGGGCCGTACCAGGGCGACCCGGCGGCAGACGTCCGCGAGCTGAAGACCCTGGCCGGCCAGCAGAGCGGCCTGACCGCCGTTGACGGGGTAGGAGAGGTAGCTGGTGAACTCCTCCTCCGATATCCCGTAGCCGCCGATGAACGGGATGCGGGCGGCCTCCAGCGGAGCCATGAAGGCGTCGCCGTGCTGGCTGTAGGAGCCGACGACGGCGTCCACGCCCTCCTTGGCCGCGCGCCGGGCGCAGGTGGCCGCGCCGGTGGAGGTGTTCTGCTCGTTGCAGGAGATGATGCGCAGCTCGTGGCCGTCGATGCCGCCGTGGGAGTTGACCCAGCGGGCGTACGCCTTCGCCATCGCGGGCATGCCGGGCATGTTCGTGGTCTTGGTGTCCTGCGGCGCGAAGGTCATCACCGTGACGGGCTCCCTGGAGCCCCCCGTGCTTCCAGGGAGCACGCCACACCCGGTGACCAGCAACGTTCCGGCCACCACTGCCACCGCAGGCATGCGTACGGCGCGAACCCGTGAGGTCCATGAGGGGCGGGGGGAGGAGGAACGTCGCCAACCGGTCATGCTGCGTCACATTTCCGTCTCCCGGGTAACGGAGCAGTGTGCATTGCTCAACGGCGGGTGACCGGGAAGTGAATTGCGGGGGCCTGTCGGCCGGACGGAGAAAGGAACGTACGATCGAAGGCGTGCAGCAAGGTCCTGTCCCCTCTTCCCGTCGCGGGCGTCGCTCCTCCACCATGGGCGACATGCCCCCTACTGACATGCCCTGGTGGCGTTGGCGCAGCAATGTGCGCTCGGCGCTGCACATGCTCTCCGACCCCGTCTTCCATCAGGAGACCTGGCTGGCCGGCCGGGAGGGGTACGGCGATGTCACCGACGCCGTCTACCGGCTGGTCGAGGACACCTGGCTGGACAACTGGTCCGCCGAGAAATACGTCGGCACGATCTTCCGCGACTCCAACGAGGCGGCCCTCGTCGACGTCGCCGTCCTGCGGGTGCTGCGCATCATGCACCAGGTGGGTGCGGACGCCGCCGTCTCCGCCTACATGCAGCACCACGGCTGGCCGGAGGCGGTCCGCGCCGCCCGTGACGCGCACGTACGGCTGGCCGCCAACGACGGCGAGGACCCGGACGCACCGCCGCGCTCGCTGGACGTGCTGCGCATCATGACCCGCTCGGCCTGAGCGGCCCCGCTCGCTCCGGCCGGTCCGTCTGACGGACGGCGTCCGGTGCGCCGAGGCGGATATGGCACCCTACGAGGATGACCGACCAGTACGTCCTGACGCTCTCCTGCCCCGACAAACAGGGCATCGTGCACGCCGTGTCGAGCTATCTCTTCATCACGGGCTGCAACATCGAGGACAGTCAGCAGTTCGGGGACCGGGACACGGGTCTGTTCTTCATGAGGGTCCACTTCTCGGCCGAGTCGCCGGTGACCGTGGAGAAGCTGCGCGCCAGTTTCGCCGCCGTCGGTGACGCCTTCCAGATGGACTGGGAGATCCATCTCGCCGAGGAGCGCATGCGGATCGTCCTGATGGTCAGCAAGTTCGGCCACTGCCTCAACGATCTTCTCTTCCGCTCCCGGATCGGCGCGCTGCCGGTGGAGATCGCGGCCGTCGTCTCCAACCACACGGACTTCGCCGAACTCGTCGCCTCCTACGACGTGCCGTTCCATCACATTCCGGTCACCAAGGACAACAAGGCTGCCGCCGAGGCGCAGCTGCTCAGCCTGGTGCACGCCGAGAACGTCGAGCTGGTCGTGCTCGCCCGCTACATGCAGGTGCTCTCGGACGATCTGTGCAAGCAGCTCAGCGGCCGGATCATCAACATCCACCACTCCTTCCTGCCGAGCTTCAAGGGAGCCAAGCCCTACCACCAGGCGCATGCGCGCGGTGTGAAGCTGATCGGTGCGACCGCGCACTATGTGACGGCCGACCTCGACGAGGGCCCGATCATCGAGCAGGAGGTCGAGCGGGTCGGCCACGAGGTCACCCCCGAGCAGCTGGTGGCGGTCGGGCGCGATGTGGAATGCCAGGCGCTGGCCCGCGCGGTGAAGTGGCACGCCGAACACCGCATCCTGCTCAACGGCCGCCGTACCGTCGTCTTCGCCTGACGCCTGACGCCTGACGCCTGACGCCTGACGCCTGTGCGCCTGTGCGCCTCACGCGGGTATGCCTGACACGGGGGCGCTACGGTGCCGCCGCCGGGCTGTCGCAGAGGTCGTCCAGGACGAAGGCGTTCTCCGCCTCCTGGAGCTTCCGCTCCGCCTCCAGCTGGTCCAGCAGCCCCGGCAGGACCTTCTCCTTGTCCCCGGCACCCAGGAACTCCAGGACGGCCCGGTAGAACGCGTCCCGCAGCGTCGGGGGCATGGCGTCCGAGGCGTCCATGCAGATCTGGCGCGAGCCGTCGATCAGCTTCTGGACCGCCAGGGTGCTTCCGGACTGCGGGGTGCCGCCGACCGGGGTCCCGGGAAAGAACGGACGCTCGCCCGCCGGCGCCGCCTTCACCCAGTCCTCGCGGGCCTGGCGGGAGGTGAGCCGGCCGAGCAGGTCCCAGGCGGCCGCGCTGGGCCTGAAGACGGCCGCCATGTCGCCCGAGACCTCGTACGCGCCGTCCGCGTCGGCCGACTTCAGGCCGAGGAAGCGGGCGGTCGGCGTGGGCAGCACCGGCGGCACCTCGTCGTCGTAGTGGCGGCGGATGAACGACCCCTGGTGCTCGTAGTCGCAGCGACCGCTCTTCAGCAGCCCGCGGCGGCCGTCCGGAAGCCGCTCGAAGGAGGAGTTGAGCCCCTCCGCGCCGAGGTCCCCCTTGCCGTCCGCGATCAGCTCGGCCCACTTCCGCCAGGACGGCGCGGTCTCCTTCCACGGCATCCCGCCGGTCGCCCACCGCTCGTACTCCGTGTCGCCCATCTGCTGGAGCAGCAGGTCCTCGATCCAGTCGGTGCCCGGCCAGCCCGACGTCGCCCCGGAGCCGAGGCCCAGGCACCAGGGGCGCTCCCTGGTCGCCTGGCCGGCCGGCTTCCCGCGGCTCCACACCAGGGACTTGAGATCGACCCTCACGGGCGCCCAGTAGGCGCGCGTACGGGCCTCGCCCTGCTCGTTCTCGACGGTGACCGTCGGAGCCCACGGCGGGACCGCGGCGCCCGACACCTTCTCCGGCAGCGGGTACGCGTCCCCGGCGAGGGCGAACTCGGCCGCGTCCCCCGGGCTGTTGAGGATCGCCATGTCCGGTGGCGCGCCCGCCTGGAGCTGGGCGACGAGCGTCTCGCGCAGCGACCGGGTGCCCTTGTAGACGTAGGTGAGGCCCGTCCGCTTCCCGATGCTGCGCAGGACGTCCACGAACGGCTTCTCCTCGCCGTCGGTCCACGAGCCGAGGATGACGAGGGTGCGTTTCTCGGCCGGGTCGGAGCAGCCGCCCGCGGTCAGTGCCGCCGCGGTCAGAAGGATGCAGGCGAACAGGGCCCTCAAGCGCTTCATGCGTCCGGGTACTTCCGTCGGGGGCGGGCGGGCGGATAGGGGCGGACGTAGAGGTAGAGCGTCACACCGCAGGCCAGCGCTCCGGTCGCGGCGGCGGCGGACGCGATGCCCGCCGTCAGCGACCAGGTGTCGGGGGTGGCACCGCGCATCACCGTGTCCGTCCGGCGTGCGGTGGCCTCGATCAGGCGCGGCGCCTCACGGCCGGCCGTGACCCGCTCCAGTACGCCGAGGTCCCTGCGCACCTGGTCCTGCGCGCCGTGCTCCTCCGCCCCGGCCACGGCGAGCAGGACGGGTGTGACCAGCACGGGCACCGCGGCCGCCGCGAGCTGCACACTCACCAGCCGCAACCGGTCGCGCAGGAAGGCCGAGGTGCCGACCAGGACGAAGGCGAAGAGGGCCGTGGCCAGGGCCGCCGCGGCCGCGGCCGTGAGGGTCAGCGGGCTCCAGGCCGCGAGGTCGTCGTTCTCGCGGTGCAGTTCCCTCTCCAGTCCGGCGATGCGGTCGAGGATGGAGGTCGGCGGCATCTCGTCACTGTCGGACACCGTGCCCACGCGTCCGCGGAGCATGTCGTCGGCGTAGGCGACACCGGCCTTGCGCAGCACGGGCGTCGCGCGGTGCCGCTCGGCCCAGGCGATCTTGTCGCCGTACCCGACGACCAGACCCGACACCACGCGCAGCTCCTGCTCCTGCGCCTTGCGCAGGGCGCCGGACTGCGCGACCCGGCCGAGGCTCTGGGTGGCTTCCGTGAGCCGGGAGCGATAGGTCTCGCCGAGTGCGACCATGCCGGGCCGGTCACCGGTGTTCAGCCGGGTACCGGCCTGCGCCTGGGCCAGTTCGAGCGAGGTACGGGCGCGGGCCAGGTCCACCAGCGCCGGTGCGCACCGGTCACGCAGCCGTTCCGTGCGGTCGTGGATGTCGGTGTACGCGGCTCCCGAGAGCGCGAGGGCGATCACGGCGAGCGCGGGCAGCACCACCATCCGCCGGCGCAGGAACCCGGCGGTGGGGGTGCCGCCACCGGCCTGTCCCGACGCCCGCAGCCACAACTCGGGGAACAGCTGCCGCAGCGCGTGCAGACCACGCACGGCGGCCGGCCGCAGCCGGGTCCGTGCCGCGCTCAGCCGCACCACCGCCCAACTGCCCGGCCGCGACCGGGCGGGGGCCTCCTCGGCGGCTTCGGGCGGGCGCAGCGCGGTCATGCCTCCTCCCCGGACGTCCGGGGCCGCCGCACGACCTGGGGGAGCCAGTCACCGGCGGACCGGCGGGCGCGTTCACGGGTGCGCCGGTCCCGCTGGTGGCGCACGCCCAGCGGCCGGGTGCGGTACGCGTTGTCCAGCAGCGCCTCGGCGAGCGCCGCGTCCTCCGGGTCGTCGGTGCGGGGCACCTGTTTGGCGAGCCGGCGGTAGCAGGCGGACAGCTGCTCGCGCAGTTCCCGTTCGCCCGCCGGGACCGACGCCGCGGCGGGCAGCGCGGACCGCAGCTCCGCCAGCGGGTCCGCGGCCATGCCCTTCTCCCGTGCGCCACGGACGAGTTCGAGCAGCAGCTCCAGCAGTTCCGCGGTGAGCCGTTCGTAGGACTGCCTGTCGGTGAGTCCCTCGTGACTGACCAGCCGGCGCAGGGCGGCGTACGCCCGCACCGCGGACGCCGTGCTCGGCGCGGAGCCGTCCGCGGGCAGGCTCGCGTGGATGCGGACCATCGCGGTGCGGGCCGCGGTGCGGTGCCGGGAGTCCGGGGGCACGCCGTCCAGCGAGGCCAGGGCGCGGTCGGGGCTGCGGCGCGCCAGATGGATACGGGCGAGACCGAACGCGGCGCTGCCGAGCGCGTGGTTGCGCCGCCAGACCGCGTCGTAGAACCGCATGGCCTGCTCCTCGTGATGGTCGCGCTGTTCCTCCTGCTCGGAGGTGCGCGGTTCGCCGGACCGCCACAGGTCGGCGAGCTTCTCGTGGCAGTAGCCGAGCGCGAGTTTGGGCGCGTACTCGCCGGGGATCGCGCTGTAGACCTCGTCGAAGCAGTTGAGGGCCTGGCGCAGCCTGCCGTGCGCGAGTTCGTTCAGGCCCTGGTGCCAGTCCAGGCGCCAGTCGAACCGGGCGCGGTCGCCGAGCAGCCGCCGCGCCCGTTCCAGTTCCATCCCGGCGGCGACCAGATGCTTGTCGGGCTGCCGCACCTGGTCGCGGGCGAGCTCCAGATGCAGCCGGCAGCGCAGCAGATGCAGTTCGGGCGAGCCCAGCCATTCGTCGCTGAGCTGGAGCAGTCCGGCCGGGTCGGCGTAGGAGGTGCGCTGGAGCTCCTTCCAGTTGGGGTCCTCGCGGTCCGCCTTCGGCACCGGGAGCGCGACCGCGACCTCGGCCGGGCCCGGTACCCCGGCGCCGAGCGGAAGGGCGAGGCCGCTGCCGGACCGCCAGCGCACCAGCGGCGGGGCCTTGCCGAGCTGGCCGTCCAGCGCCGAGGCCGCCGGGTCGAACAGCGGCGACGGCTCGAACGTCTCCTCGCCGAGCCGCAGCGAGCGCAACTCGCGCAGCACTCCGCGCAATTGGAGGGACATCTCGTCGGCGGACGCGTAGCGGCGCTTGGGGTCGGGCGCCACCGCGCGGCGCAGGGCCCGCTCCAGGGACTCCGTGCCGAGGTCGGCCGGGGGCGCCGGGGCCTTGGCGAGCAGGTCGCCGAGCACGGCGCCGACGCCGTACAGATCGCCCGCGGTGGTCATCTCCCCGCCGGGGCCGGTCTCCGGCGGCCGGTGGCTGACGGGACCCGGATCGCCGGGCTTGCGGACGCCCGCGACGTCGATGAGCTTGATGCCGTTGCCGCAATGGAGCACGTTCGTGAGCGAGAGGTCCCCGTAGACGAGGCCCTCCTGATCGTGGAGATAGCTGAGCGCGTCGAGGATCTGGAGCCCGTAGACGACGATGAACTCCCGCAGCCGCGGCCCGGAGAACGGCGGATCGTGCTGGGCGATCCGCGCCGCGACCCACTCCAGCGGCGCGCCGTCGGCGAACTCCATCACGATGAACTCCGCCGAGGTCGTCGGATGCCGGGCGTAGTTGACCACCCGGATCACCGACGGATGGTTGAGGCTGACCAGGCGCAGCCGCTCGCGGTGCGCCTGGAGCACCGCGACGGGGTTGCCCGGGTCGAGGATGCCCTTCAGCGCCACCGGGCGGTTGTCCAGCAGCAGATCGCGGGCCAGATAGACCTGGCCGTGGCTGCCCTGCCCGAGCGGGCCCACCACCTCGTACTGCTGATGCAGCCGGTCGCCGCCCGTCAGATGGTGTCCGGTGGACGCGATGACGAGCGCGTCCGGGTCGCGCACGGCCACGGACGGCAGATCGGTCAGCCCGTCGCCGGGGAGCTCCACGGCGAAGTCCCGCGGCCCCTGCGGCCCGGCCAGTGCCGCCTCGGCGTTCTCCGCCTCCAGCAGCGCGGTCTCGACGGCGACGGTGAGCTGGAACAGCGCCTGCGGGAGGGCTTTCGTGCCGTGCAGCGGGCCGCCTTCGCGCAGCCGCCGCAGTTCGTCGCGCAGTCGGCCTGACTGTTCCTCGGGAGGCCGCGGGCGGGGGAGTTGGGCGGACGGCGGCAGGTGCCGTAAGCGCCTCTCGGTCTCGGCCAGTCCGGTCAGGCGGACCGCCAGCCGCTCGACGCGGGTGCCGGGCCAGCCCGCCTCCAGCAGCTCGTCGCGCACCCGCTCCAGCAGCGGGGACTGCGGATCGCTGAAGACGAGGAGCAGCCGGCTGTCGTCCCGGGCGAGCACGGCGCGCAGCAGCGCCACGATCTCCTCGTCGGGCGACGCCGAGCGGTCGACGGCCAGGAAGGCGGTGCTCAGCGGCGGACTCTCCGCGGCGATGCGGTCCAGCAGCGCGGTACGGGGGCCGCCCGAGGACGGCGCCCTGTCGAGGCCGATGCGTTCGGCCGTCAGCCCGGCGAGCTCGTCGGCCGTGCGGTTGGTGGCGTCCACCGCGATGTCGATGCCACCGATCTGCGGTTCTCCCGCCGTGCTCCCGGAGGCGGACGGCGGGCTCTGCTCCCGGTCGGCGAGGGTGAGGGCGCTGCGGATCGTGAACAGCAGCGCCTGTTCGCCCTCGCCCGCGAACAGCACCTCGACCGGGTCCGTGTCCGGAGCGCCGTCCAGCCAGTGCGTCATACGGCGGTGGAGCCCCGGCACCCGGCCGGACGCGGTCCGTTCGGGTGCCACGGCGACACCGGCCGAGACGGCCTTGGGCCCGGTGACGGTGATTCCGAGCCGCTCCAGCGGCAGATGCTTGAGCACCGTCTCCGTCGGGATCATGTACGCGTGCTCGCGGCGGACCGGGGCCTTCGGTGTGCCGAACTGATGGGCCAGGATGCCGAGGAGCCGCCGCGAGCCGCTGTGGACGACACCGCTGCCGCTGTAGCCGTGGCGGACGGTGTAGGGCGCGCCTTCGGGGTCGAGCTGCACCCACTCCGCCCGGTGGCCGGGGCCGCCGCGCCCCATCAGCCGCGCGGTCAGATGCTCGCCGCCCGGCAGGTCCTCCGGATAGCCGGTCAGATGGACGGGGTTGCCGGGCCCCGGCACCTGGCGGTGGAGCACGGCATGCGGCACGGCCGGCTCGTGGTCGAGCTTGAGCAGCGCGAGATCCCCGGCGAACTCGGTGGTGGGCTCGACCAGATACTCCTGGAGCACCCGGGCCCGCAGCGGCTCGGGCTCCGGCCCCGGGGCGCCCGGCACGTCGACGTACACCGTGTCGAAGGGCACGCGCCCGCCGTCGAGGCCGGGCCGGGACAGCACGGTGTGGGCGCAGGTGAGCACCAGTCCCCCGGGGAGCAGCACCCCCGCACCCAGCGGACGTCCGGAACGGTTCTGCGTACGGAACAGGCAGACCCGCCAACTTTCCTCTTGCGGCAATGAGTTGGACGTACGCAACGGCTCCCTCATACTGCTCAACGATAACTACAGGAAACGGGGGGCGCGATGGCTGAGCGTGACGAAGGCGCGGTGGTGGGGCTCGCCGAGGTCATCGGCCAGGTCCGGGACGAGCTGGAGCAGGCGCAGCTCGCGGGCGAGGGCCGCGATCTCAAGTTCAGCGTGGAGAAGGTGAACCTGGAGTTCGCGGTGCAGGTGCGGCGCGAGGGCAGCGGCCGCGCGGAGCTGCGGATCGGGGTGCTCACCGCGGGCGGCGGCGGATCGGCGGCCCGCGACACCACGCACACGATCCAGATCGAGCTCAAGCCGCAGGGCCGGGGCGGGGACCCGAACCTGATGGTGGGCGGGGAGTAGGACCCCCGCCCGCGCTTCGGGTCCCCCGGGGCTCAGAGTCTGCTCAGCGAGGCGGCGGCGAACAGGACGTCCCTGATCGCCTCGCGGTCGCCGTCCTGGCCCGCGGCGGCCTCCTCCGGTGGCACATGACCGGCCACCAGCCGGCAGAACTCCACGCCGTCGAGCGCCACTTGCGCCACCGCGTGGTCGGGTGAGCCGACGGCGGCGGGGGAGTCCAGGGCGATGTACCAGTTGCCGCCGCCGGCGCCCTCGACCTCCAGATGCAGCGAGCGGCCCGGGGCTCCGGCCGCGACCAGATGCCTGGCCGGTCCGGCGAGACCGGCGCGTCTGCGGCCGGCGAGTGCCGCGGGCAGCATCCGGGCCGCGAGGTCGATCATCCGGTTCAGATGGGAGCCGCTCGGTGGGTCGTACGGATAGTCCACCGCATCCGCGATGTCGTCCGCGTGTATCCAGCACTCGAAGGCGCGGTCGAGGAGGGAGTCCCGCAGTGGCAGGGCGAAGTCCCCGTAGGACACGGACAGTTCGGCGACGCCGCGGCCCGCGAAGGACACCGTGCGGATCAGGGTGTGGCTCTGGTCGCGCCACGGCTCGTGGACGGCGCGGGTGGCCGGTTCGTCCGCGCCCCAGAACGCCTCCGTGCGCTCGGTCGGCCCGCCGGCCGGTGTGCGCCCGAGCGGGTCGTCCAGACCGAGGGCGCCCGCGACCAGGCCGTCGACCGTCATCAGATGCCCGATGACCCCGGCGACGGTCGTCCGCCGGCTCGCCGCGCTCTCGCCGTCGAACCACTTGAGCCGGACCGGCGCATGCCATTCGGTCTCGCCGATGTCCCGCAGCAGCGCGTCCAGCCGGGCGGTCTCGGCGTCGTACGGATTGGCCCACGCCGGCACCGGAATACGGGCGGGCCTGCGGCCCAGGCAGTTCTCCAGCACCCGGAACCGCAGCAGCGGGTCGAGATCGAGGTCGCGGTCGGTGTGCAGCAGCCCGACGGCGTCCCGCAGCCGCAGTGCCTCATCCGCGCAGGGGGCGCATTCGCCGAGGTGCTCCTCGAGGGCCGCGGTCTCCTCCGGGGAGCAGGCGGACAGCGCCCAGGCGCCGAGCAGGGACTTGAGCACGCTGTGGGACAGCCGCTCCTCCGTCCTCTCCCCGCTCGGCCCGCTCTCCCCTCTCTGCCCGGTCTCCGCGGGCGGCGCGGACCGCGCGTCCTCCTGGGGTGGCGGCACGGTCAGATCCCGCGCGGCGAGGTCGTCCGCGGCCGCCCGGGGCCCGGGTATACGGGGAGCGCCCCGCACCTCGTCGCGTGCGTCGTCGTCATCGCCGCGGCCGCCGTCCAGGGGCCCGTTCACAGGGAGCGTCCGTATCCGGGCGGGGAAGAGCCCTCCAGAGGGCGGGTGTGGGCGGTGGAGAGCAGTTGCAGGCCGAGCCGCAGCCGGCGCCGGGCCTCGTCCTCGGTGACCCCGAGGTCGGCGGCCGTCTGCCGGTAGTCCCTGCGCTGGAAGTACGCCAGTTCCAGCGCCGCGCGCAGCGGGGCGGGCATGGAGGTGACGATGTAGTCCGCGCGGGCCGCCACGGCCGCGCGGCGCACCTTCTGCTCCAGTTCCTCCGTGGAGCCCTCGCCGGCGTTCGCCAGCGCGGCCGCCTCGGTCTGGCGCAGCCGGTGGACGGCCTGGCTGTTGGTGAGCTTCGCCACCCACGACCGCAGGGAGCCCTGCTTGGGGTCGTAGGCCTCCGGGTTCTCCCAGATGTAGCCGAAGACCTCGCGGGTCACCTGGTCGGCGGCGGTGTCGTCGTCCAGCACCCGGTGGGCGAGCATGTGCACGAGCGAGGCGAACCTGTCGTAGAGCTCACCGAGCGCGGCGGCCTCGCCCCGCGCCAGCCGCTGCTGCATCCTGCGGTCCCAGCGCGGCGGTGTGTCCTTTGCCATGCGGCCCCCAAGCCTCGCCCCTGCGCACTGCCCCTGTGCCCGTTGCCTCTTCGAATGTAATGCGCCTGCACGAGGCCGCACGCCCCTTTGCGTCAAGTGCGCCCCCGAGGGGGTCCTCGGATGGTAGGGACTGACACCATCGTGGAACTGCCGCAACCTCGGTGTTTCGGGCCATGACCGTTGGGAAGGCGGCCAGGAAGCTCAGATTCCGGTACCCGCGGTACAGACGCTAGGACACCAGGAGAGGCTCCGATGGTGATGCTGAAGGTGGACGAGGACCGGCAGGGCGCGTGGACCGTGCTGCACGTCAGCGGGGAGCTCGATCTCGTGTCCTCACCGGTGGTCCGTCAGCATGTGCACGAGGCGGTGGCCGAGGGCCACCGGGACGTGGTGCTGGATCTCTCGGGCGTGCAGTTCTGCGACTCCAGCGGCGTGGGTGTGCTGATCGCCTCCCGCCGGCTGCTGCACTCCTGCCGCGGCAGGCTTCGGCTGATACTGCCCGCCCGCGGCGCCGAGGAGGGTTCGCACGTCAACCGCGTGCTGGCCGCTCTCGGCGTGCGCCGGCTCTTCGACGTGTACGAGGACACCGAAGCGGCCACCGACGACAAGGCCGCACCCCTGTCCGCCTGACCCTCCGCCGACGGCTTCACCCGGGGTCCTCCCGCAGGTCGCTTCCACGTAATTGGCTCAGTACGTGCACGCGCCCGCCGTCGGGGCCGTACTCTCCCCGCATGGACAGCGCAGAGTACGAGCGCAAGATCGCGTCTCGCTTCGCCGCCTTCGACCAGGACGGCAACGGCTATATCGACCGTGAGGACTTCAGCGGGGCGGCCGCACGGCTGCTCGCCGAGTTCTCCACCAAGGCACGCTCGGACAAGGGTCAGGCCTTGTACAGTGGCGCCGAGGCGTTCTGGCAGGGAATGGCGGGAATTGCCGATGTGGACGGGGACCAGCGGGTCACCCGCCAGGAGTTCATCACCGGAGCGGTGAAGAGACTGCGTGACAATCCACAGCGGTTCGCGGAGATCGCCCGCCCGTTCCTGCACGCCGTGATCGCCATCGCCGACGAGGACGGCCAGGGCGTCACCCCGTCCGCGGCGGAGCGGGTGATGCGGGTGCTCGGTGTGGACGAGTCGCGCGCCTCGCAGGCGGCGGCCGCGCTGGACGCGGACACGGACGGACGGATCAGCGAGGAGGAGATCCTCACGGCGTTCGCGGCGTACTACGTCACGCCGGAGCACCCCTAGATCGTGTCCGGAAGCCTTCGCACCCAAGGTTTCCTCACCCGCACCGTTCCCCTCACGCGTACCGTTCCCCTCACGCGTACCGTTCCCTGAGCTTGTACTTGAGCACCTTGCGCAGGGTCTCGTTCCGGGGGAGGGCGCTCACCACCTCCAACTGCTCCGGCAGTTTGTACGTGGACAGGCCCTCCCCCCGCAGATACGACGTCACCGCTTCCAGCGTCAGCCCGGGTGCGCCTTCCGTCTGTTCGACGACCGCGCAGACCCGCTCGCCGCGGTCCGCGTCCGGCAGCCCGATCACCGCCGCGTCGGCCACCCCCGGATGCCCGTGCAGGAGGTCCTCGATCTCCTGGGCCGAGATGTTCTCGCCCTTGCGGATGATGACGTCCTTCAGCCGTCCGGTGAGCACCAGATGGCCACTTCCGGTGAGCCGGCCGAGGTCCCCGGTGATCAGGAAGCCGTCGTCGTCGAAGACCTGCGCGGTCTGCGCCGGGTCCAGATACCCCTGGCAGACCGCCTCCCCGCGCAGCCTCACCTCGCCGTCGACGATGCGGATCTCCATGCCCTCCGGCGGCCGGCCCTCGGTGGTCGCGAGATTCTCGTCGGTGTCGTCGGGTGAGCCCATGGTGATCATGGGCACCTCTGTCATGCCGTAGCCGTGGGTGAGCCGGCAGCCCATCTCGCGGACGACCGCGTGGTACAGCTCCGGCGGCTTGGGCGCACCGCCGCCGGCCAGCAGCCGCAGGGTGGGGATCAGCTTCTCGCCGGGCTGTTTGCGCTGCTCGGCGAGGAACATCGAGTAGAACGCCGTCGAGCCGCCCGCCGTCGTCACGCCGTGCCTGCGGTAGTCGTCCAGGGCGCCGGGCAGGGCGAACGTCTCGAAGAGCACGGCGGGGAAGCCGTACAGCAGCAGCATCACCAGGTAGTCCGCGCCGCCGATGTGCGCGAAGGGGAAGGCGATCGAGCCGACGTCGTCCTCGCTCAGACGCAGTGCGTGGGCGAGGCAGGAGCCGCCGGCGATCAGTGAACGGTCCGTGTGCAGTACGCCCTTGGGGTCGGATGTGGTCCCTGAGGTCCAGTAGATCCAGCGCACGTCACCGCCATCGGCCGGGGGCGGCGGCAGCACGGAGGGGTCGCCGTCCGGCAGGGTGCCGTACGCCTCGAAGACCCCCCGGGCGCCGATCCGTTCCGCCATCGCGGTGTGGTCGAATCCCCGCCACGAGCCCGGTACGGCGAAGTGCTCCGCCTCGGCAGCGTGCAGCGCGAAGGCGACCTCGCGGTCCCGGTAGAACGGGATCACCGGCGACTGCACGGCGCCGAGCCGGGCCAGCGCCATGGAGAGCAGCACCGTCTCGATCCGGGTGGGGAGCTGCCAGGCGACCACGGTGCCGGGCCGCACCCCGCGCCCGAGGAGTCCGGCCGCGACCCGCTCGGCCCGGTCGCGCAGTTCGCCGAAGGTCAGGGTGCGGTCGCCCTGGATCAGCACCGGCCGGTCGGGGGTGAGTGCGGCCCTTCGCCGCAGGAGCTCCCACAGCGTGCGGGATGCGGCGAGAGCGTGCGCGGTCTCGTTCATGGCCGTACAGCCTCCAGACCTGACGGGTAGTCAGACAGTGGCGAGAGCGTAGAGCTCTCCGCCTTGTCGGTCCAGGGGTGCGGGGCTAGCCTGCTTTCTGACGGGTCATCAGATACGGCTGGGACACGGAATCGGACCCGGCATCGGACACGGCATCGGATACGGCTTTCTCCCGGGCACGGCGGAGGGGACACCATGGCTGAACTTCCTCGGATCGTCAGCGTCGACGACCATGTGATCGAACCGGCACACCTCTTCGAGACCTGGCTCCCCGCGAAGTACCGCGACAGAGGTCCCAAGCCGCTCACCGCGGGCATCGGCGAACTGGCCTACGTCGCCGGCAAGTACCGGATCACCATGGACCCGGACGGCCCGCCGACCGACTGGTGGATCTACGAGGACCTGAAGTTCCCGTACAAGCGCAACATCGCGGCGGTCGGCTTCGACCGCGACGAGATGACCCTCGAAGGCATCACCCGCGCCGAGATGCGCCCCGGCTGCTGGGACCCCAAGGAACGCCTGAAGGACATGGACCTCAACCATGTCGAGGCCTCGCTCTGCTTCCCCACCTTCCCCCGGTTCTGCGGGCAGACGTTCGCCGAGGCGCACGACAAGGAGGTGGCCCTCGCCTGCGTGCGCGCCTACAACGACTGGATGGTGGAGGAGTGGTGCGGCGACAGCGGCGGCCGGCTGATCCCGCTGTGCATCATCCCGCTGTGGGATATCGAGCTCGCCGTCGCCGAGATCAGGCGCAACGCCGCGCGAGGCGTACGGGCCGTGACGTTCTCCGAGATCCCGACCTACCTCGGGCTGCCCTCGATCCACTCCGGGTACTGGGACCCGTTCTTCGCGGTCTGCCAGGAGACCGGGACGGTCGTGAACATGCACATCGGCTCGTCCTCGCAGATGCCGGCCGCGTCCCCCGACGCACCGCCCGCCGTGCAGGCATCGCTCAGCTTCAACAACGCCATGGCCTCGATGATGGACTTCCTCTTCAGCGGCGTGCTGGTGAAGTTCCCCCGGCTGAAACTGGCGTACAGCGAGGGACAGATGGGCTGGATCCCCTACGCGCTGGAGCGCGCGGACGACGTGTGGGAGGAGCACCGGGCGTGGGGCGGGGTGCGCGATCTGATCCCCGAGCCGCCTTCGACGTACTACTACCGGCAGATGTTCTGCTGCTTCTTCCGCGACAAGCACGGCATCGCCTCGCTCGACGTCGTCGGCCGGGACAACGCCACCTTCGAGACCGACTATCCGCACGTCGACTCGACCTTCCCGCACACCAAGGAGGTCGCGCTCGACCACGTCAAGGGCCTCGACGACGAGACGATCCACAAGCTGATGCGGGGCAACGCGATCCGGATGCTGGGCCTGGACCTCGACTGATGGACCTCACGTACACGGCGGAGGAGGAGGCGTTCCGGACCCGGCTGCGCGACTGGCTCGCCACCTCGCTGCCCACCCTGCCGCCCGCACCGTCCCCGGACGACTGGCCGGGACGGCGGGCGTACGACACCGCCTGGCAGCGGATGCTGTACGACGCGGGCTACGGCGAGGTGCACTGGGACGCGGCCCCGACGCGACGGCTGATCTTCCTGGAGGAGACGGAACGCGCCGGTGCGCCCTACGTCGGCGCGAACTTCGTGGGTCTCCTGCACGCCGGACCGACGATCGCGGCGGAGGGCACGGCCGAGCAGCGGCAGCGCTGGCTGCCGCCGATCCTGCGCGGCGACGAGATCTGGTGCCAGGGCTTCAGCGAGCCGGACGCCGGGTCCGACCTCGCGTCCCTGCGCACGAAGGCCGTCCGCGACGGCGACAGTTACGTCGTCACCGGCTCCAAGATCTGGACCTCGCACGCCGAGGTCGCCGACTGGTGCGAACTGCTCGTCCGCACCGGCCCCGGCACCCCCAAGCACCGGGGGATCTCCTGGCTCGCCATGCCCATGGACGCGCCCGGGATCACCGTACGGCCGCTGCGCACCCTCGCCGGGTCGGCCGAGTTCGCCGAGGTGTTCCTCGACGAGGTCAGGGTGCCCGTCGCGAACCGGATCGGCGAGGAGAACGACGGCTGGCGCGTCACCATGGTCACGCTGTCCTTCGAACGCGGCACCGCCTTCGTCGGCGAGGTCGTGGCCTGCCGGCGCACACTCGGCGAACTGGCCGCGGCCGCCCGCGGGAACGGCCGCTGGGGCGACCCGGCCCTGCGCCGCCGACTGGGCCGCCTGCACGCCGAGTTCGGAGCGCTGTGGCGGCTGATCCAGTGGAACGTGAGTGAGTCCCAGGCGACGGGCGGAGTGCCGGGCGTCGGCGGGTCCGTCTTCAAGCTGTGCTACTCCCACGCGCGTCAGGAGCTCTACGAGGCGGCCGCCGACGTGCTCGGCCCGGACAGCCTGGACCTGTCCCGGACGTGGACGCCGGAGCGGCTCTCGTCGCTGTCGTACACGATCGCCGCCGGCACCTCCCAGATCCAGCAGAACATCATCGCCGAGCGCATCCTCGGCCTGCCGAAGGGCCTGTGACGGTGGACTTCCGACTCACCTCCGAGCAGCGGGCACTGCGATCGGGCGTACGGGAGGTGCTGTCCCGCCTGCTGCCCGAGGACCCGGTGCCCGCACCCGGGCTGGACCGTGCGCTGTGGCGGGAGCTCGGGCGGGCCGGGTTCTTCTCGCTGCGCCTGGCCGAGAAGGAGGGCGGCGCCGGCGGCGGACTGCCCGAGGCGGTCCTCGCCTTCGAGGAGGCCGGCCGGGCGCTGCTGCCCGGCCCGCTCGTCGCCACCCATCTCGCCGCCGGAACCGTGGAGGGCGCCGCGGCCGGCGAGACGGTCGTGACCCGGGTCGACGGGGTTCTGGTCCCGTGGCTGGACGCGGCCGACCAGGTGCTCGGGGACGCCACCGGAGCCGTACCGCTGCGCTCGGTCGATCCGCTCACGCCGCTGCACCGCGTGCCCCGGCCGGCATTCGCCGCCGAGGGCGCGGACGACGGCGTGGCCGCCCTTCTGACCGCCGCCGAACAACTCGGCAGCGCCGCGTGCACCACCGATCGTGCCGTGCGACACGCCATGCAGCGCGAGCAGTTCGGCCGTCCGGTCGGCGGCTTCCAGGCAGTCAAGCATCTGTGTGCCCAGATGCTCGTACGCACGGAACTCGCGCGCAGCGCCGTCTACGCGGCCGCCGTCACCGGGGACCGGACGGAGATCGCCGGGGCCAAACTCCTCGCGGACGACGCCGCCGTGCGCAATGCCCGTGACTGCGTCCAGGTGCACGGCGGCATGGGGTTCACCTGGGAGGCCGGCGTCCATCTGCATCTCAAGCGGGCGTGGGTCCGGGCGCAGTTGTGGCCGACCGCCGAGGAGGCGGCGGACATCCAGGCGGAGGCGCTCGCCGCGCCGTCGTGAGGCGTCACCCAGCGTCGATACCGGGTTGTGTCCTTCGGGGGTCTCGTCACGGGCGGTTGCGAGGCCCGGCCTCCGGTACGCTCCGTCAGATGCGAGTGGTTCCGAGGCGGGGCGGTCACGGTGTTGCCGGTGCGGTGGCTCCGAGCCCGGGAATGTGTGCCGCTCGTCCCCCTGGGGGACGGGTCGCGAGCCTCTGTTCGACTCCCCGCAGCGTGCGTCGCACAGTATGCACCACGGGTACTCCTTCGCGCTGGAATATGCCCGAAGCGCTTGTTGCGGTGACTGTACGTCAACCATGCTGTCTCGTAAGAGAGTCACTTTCGGTGACCTGGACGAGGACCCTGTCGAGGCGCGAGGCGATGTGTCCGCCGGTTCGGATGGTGTGAGCGGTGCAGGTGCTTCAGGTTCAGTTGGAGGTCGGGCCCGATCCCGCGGAGGTGAGCCGGGCCCGTAGATGGGCTCGCTCACGACTCGTCGGATCGGGCATAGGGGACGACGAACCGCTCGCCGACACCTTGATCCTGCTGATCTCCGAGCTGGTCACCAACGCCGTCGTGCACACCGGCTGTCCGGCCGTCCTGCGCATGCTCTTCGGCTCGGGTGCCGCCGAGGCCGGCACGGTGCGGGTGGAGGTCGCCGACATCAGCGCCCGCCCGCCGCAGCCGCGGCACGCCGAGGGCGAGGACACGGGCGGCCGCGGGCTCGAACTCGTCGACGGTCTCGCCGACCGGTGGGGCTGGCAGCGCGAGGGCACCGGCAAGTCCATCTGGTGCGAGGTCGACCGGTGCGCGGCACCGGCGCCGCCGGCCGTCCGGTTCGAGCGGGAGACGCGAGGCTTCGCGACCGCGCAGCAGTAGCGGCCCCTCGGCCGCGGATCGATTCACGGGCTCCGCTCACGGGGCCCGGTTCACAGAGCTCCCTTCTCCGATGCCCGCTGCGGCACGACCACGACACCGGCACGCGTGTGGTTCCGGCACGGGCGCTGTCCGTAGGGCCCGTGGCTCTCCGCGCAGCCACGGACGCGACCACGACCACGGGCCCGGTCACAGGACGGCGACCGGTGCGACGGGCGTTCCCGTACCACCGACGAACGGCTCGGGCATCGCGGAGAGCAGGAACGCGTAGCGCCTTTCTTGTGCACAGGCTGTGGACAAACTTTCCAGATTCCAGTTCTGGCCCTGCAGCATGCCCATCTCGACCAGATCGAGGGCGTGCACCGCCAGCCACAGATCCTCGATCTCCGGCGGGAAGATCTCGAAGGTGAGGGTGTCGTTGGCGACGGCCGCGACATCGTGGGCGTGGAACCACTCGGGCGTCCGCACGGACAGCCCCGGTGACGGATACCCGTAGCCGTGCTTGTCGCCGCCGAGGGCCAGCTGGATCTGCCCCGTCCGTACGAGCACGATGTCGCCCGCCCCGACGGCGACGCCGCCGAAGTCCGCGGCCTCCTCCAGGTCCTCCGGTGTCACGGCGTGGTCGCCGGGCAGCCGGTCCAGCCCCTTGGCGCGGGCGACGTCGAGCAGCACGCCCCGGGAGACGACGTACGGGACCTTGTCGATGCCGCTGAACCGGGCGCGGGTGTGCGCCGTCACGGTGTCGGCGGGCCGGCCGTTGTAGATCCGCCCCGAGTGGGAGGCGTGGGTCAGAGCGTCCCAGTGGGTCGCCGCCTGGAGGCCCATCGTCACGACGTCGTCGCTGGTCGCGACCGTGCCCGGGCCGAACAGCTCCTGGTTGATCTGGACCATCGCGTGCAGCGGGTTCACCCGGCCCGGGATGAGGCCGGTCTGGATGCCGTCCTGGTGGAGGGGCAGGGCCAGCGGGACGCGTCGGCCGGTGCGGACGGTCGCGGCCGCGGCCCTGACGGTCTCGTCGGTGATCAGGTTCAGTGTGCCGATCTCGTCGTCCTCACCCCAACGGCCCCAGTTGTTGACGCGTTTGGCGATCTCGTGGAATTCCGCTGGCAGGGACATCGCGCCTCCTGGGGCTTGTGCTCGACCGTCCGGCTGACCGTAGAATCTAACGGTCCGTCAGAAACCGCGGGAAGGGGCCGGCGTGGGGAACTTCTTGGCAGGCATGGTCGTCGCCGTGACAGGCGCCGGGCGGGGCATCGGGCGCGCCGTCGCGCTGGCCGCGGCCGCGGAGGGCGCGCGGGTCGTCGTCAACGACCACGGAGTCCCGGTCGGGGGCGGCGAGCCTGAGTCCGAGGTCGCCGCGTCGGTGGTCAAGGAGATCGAGGCGGCGGGCGGTTCGGCCGTCGCCGTGGCCGACGACATCGCCACGATGGCCGGCGGACAGCGGCTCGTGGACGTCGCGCTCGCCGAGTACGGACGGATCGACGGGGTCGTGTGCGTGGCGGGCATTCTGCGCGAGCGGATGCTCTTCAACATGTCCGAGGAGGAGTGGGACCCGGTCGTCGCGACGCATCTGAAAGGCACGTTCACCGTCTTCCGCGCGGCATCGGCCGTGATGCGCAAGCAGGGATCGGGCACGCTGATCGGCTTCACCAGCGGGAACCACCAGGGATCGGTGGCGCAGGCGAACTACTCGGCGGCCAAGGGCGGGATCATCTCGCTCGTCCGCAGCGCGGCCCTCGGGATGCACAAGTACGGGGTCACGGCCAACGCGGTGGCACCGGTCGCCCGCACCCGGATGTCCGCGAACGTGCCCATGGAACTCAAGGAGATCGGCGAGCCCGAGGACGTCGCGGCGCTCGTGGTCTATCTGCTCTCGGAGCGTGCCCGCGAGGAGCGGATCACCGGCCAGGTCTACACGGTCGCCGGCCCCAAGATCGCGGTGTGGGCGCAGCCGAGGGAGCTGCGCGCCGCCTACGCGGACGGGCCGTGGACGCCGGAGCGGATCGCGGACTTCCTGCCGGGGACGGTGGGCGTGGACCCGATGCCGATGCTGGCGCTGCTGGAGGAGCAGGCGCGGGCCGCGGCCGAGGGGAAGCGGCCCAACGCGTGAGAGAGCCGGGCGCACCGCCGGCGCCCGGCACGTCGTCGCCACAACGGGAGGTCCGCATGGACGACCAGGCGTTCCGGGAGAAGGCCCGCACCTGGCTGGAGAAGCACCTCGGCGCGGGCCACCCCGAAGGGCGGGCGTGGGAGCGAGAGCTCGGACGGGACGGCTGGGTCGGTCTCGGCTGGACCGAGGACGGATACGGCAACCACCGCGCGGATCTCACCCAACAGGTCGTCTGGGCCGAGGAGTACGCCCGTTCCCGCGCCCCCTCGCGCGTCGGCCACATCGGCGAGAACCTTCTCGGCCCCACCCTCATCGCCTTCGGCACCCAGGAGCAGAAGGACCGCTTCCTGCCCGCGGTCGCCCGGGGCGAGGAGCTGTGGTGCCAGGGATACAGCGAGCCCGGCGCCGGGTCCGACCTCGCCGGGGTCCGGACACGCGCGGTCCGTGAAGGCGGCACGTACCGGATCAGCGGCCAGAAGATCTGGACCTCCCTCGCCCGGGACGCCGACTGGTGCTTCGTCCTCGCGCGGACCGAACCCGGCTCCGCCCGGCACCACGGCCTGTCCTTCCTCCTCGTCCCGATGGACCAGCCCGGCCGCATCGAGGTACGGCCCATCCGCCAGATGACCGGCACGAGCGAGTTCAACGAGGTCTTCTTCGACGGCGCGAGCGCCCGCGCCGAGCATCTCGTCGGCGGCGAGGGCAACGGCTGGCGCGTCGCCATGGGGCTGCTCGCCGTGGAGCGCGGGGTGTCGACGCTGGTCCAGCAGATCGGGTTCGAGGAGGAGTTGGGGCAGGTGATCCGGGCCGCTGTGGCGAACGGCGCCGTCGACGACCCCGTCGTCAGGGACCGTCTCGTACGCCAGTGGGCCGAGCTGCGCACCATGCGGTGGAACGCCCTGCGCACGCTCGGAGCACCGCGGGACCGCCCCGGAGCCGCCGCGGCCGTCGGCGCCCCGAGCGTCGCCAAGCTGCTGTGGGGCGGCTGGCACCAGCGCCTCGGAGAGCTGGCGATGGCGGTACGGGGTGCGGGCGCTGCCGTCGGCCCGGGGGACTGGAGTGCCGAGAACCCCTACGAACTCGACGCATACCAACGGATGTTCCTCTTCAGCCGGGCCGACACCATCTACGGCGGCTCGGACGAGATCCAGCGCAACATCATCGCCGAGCGTGTGCTCGGCCTGCCGAGGGAACCCAGGGAGCCGAGATGAGAGGCGTCGTCTTCGACGGCACACAGCCCCAGGTGGTCGACGATCTGGAGGTACGGGACCCGGGTCCCGGAGAGGTTCTGGTGGCGATCGCCGCCGCCGGGCTGTGCCACAGCGATCTGTCGGTGATCGACGGCACCATCCCCTTCCCCACGCCGGTGGTGCTCGGCCACGAGGGCGCGGGCGTCGTCGAGGCGGTCGGCGCGGGTGTCGTCCACGTCGGGCCGGGGGACCCTGTCGCGCTGTCCACGCTCGCCAACTGCGGTGCCTGCACGGACTGCGACCGCGGCCGCCCCACGATGTGCCGCACGGCGATCGGCCGGCCCGGCCGGCCCTTCAGCCGCGGCGGCGCCCCGCTGTTCCAGTTCGCCTCCAACTCCGCCTTCGCGGAACGCACCGTCGTCAAGGCCGTCCAGGCGGTGAAGATCCCGTCCGACATCCCCCTGACCTCCGCCGCGCTGATCGGCTGCGGCGTCCTGACGGGCGTAGGAGCCGTACTGAACCGGGCGAGGGTCGACCGCGGCGAGAGCGTCGTCGTCATCGGCACCGGCGGCATCGGGCTCAACGTCCTCCAGGGCGCGCGGATCGCGGGAGCGTCCACGGTCGTCGCGGTGGACTCCAACCCGGCGAAGGAGGAGGTGGCGCGGCAGTTCGGGGCGACGCACTTCCTCGCCTCGGCCGAGGGCGTACGCGAGATCCTGCCGGCCGGCGCCGACCATGTCTTCGAGTGCGTCGGCAGCACCGCGCTGATCCGGCAGGCGATCGACCTGCTGGACCGGCACGGGCAGGCGATCCTGCTCGGTATGCCGGCGGCGACGGCGGAGGCGTCGTTCGTCCCGGCGGCGATGTTCCTGGACAAGTCCATCCTGGGCTGCCGCTACGGCTCGTCCCGCCCACAGCACGACATCGCCCTGTACGCCGATCTGTACCGGCGGGGCCGGCTGCTGCTGGACGAACTGGTCACCGAGACCTATCCGGTGGAGGACTTCGCGAAGGCCGCGGACGACGCGCACCACGGTCGGGTGGCACGCGGGGTGCTCACCTTCTGAGCCGCGGCGGGCGGTCTCCTCCCGGCCGTCCGCCGTCCCTCGGCCCACGCCCGCCGCCGGGATACGTCCGCCGTCCCTCAGCCCGCGGCGGCCCCGGCACGGAACGTCCGCCGGTAGACGGTCGGCGCGACGCCGAGCACCGCCTGCAGATGCTGGCGCATCGACTGTGCCGTACGGAACCCGGCGTCCCGGGCCACCTGGTCGACCGAGAGATCGGTGGACTCCAGCAGATGCCGGGCCCGCTCCACGCGTTGCTGCGTGAGCCACTGGCCCGGGCTGACACCGACCTCCTCGCGGAACCGGCGCGTGAAGGTCCGCACGCTCATCGACTCCCGCTCGGCCATGTCCCGCAGCTGGATGGGCTCGTGCAGCCGGCCGAGCGCCCAGCCGCGAGCGGTCGTCGTCGTCGCCGACCGGGCCTCGGGGAGGGGGCGTTCGATGTACTGGGCCTGTCCGCCGTCCCGGTGCGGGGGCACGACGGTCCGGCGGGCGACGTCATTGGCGACGGCGGTGCCGTGGTCCCGCCGCACGATGTGCAGACACAGGTCGATGCCGGCGGCCACACCTGCCGAGGTGAGGACGTCGCCGTCGTCGATGAACAGGACGTCCGCGTCGACGCGGACGGACGGGAAGAGCCGCTGGAAGTGCCGGGCGGAGGACCAGTGGGTGGTGGCCGGCCGGTTGTCGAGGAAGCCCGCGGCGGCGAGGACGTAGCCGCCGGTGCAGATGGACACGAGGCGGGTGCCGGGCCGGATGTGCGCGAGGGCGGCGGCGAGTTCCCCGGTGAGCCGGCCCTCCTCGTACACCGGGCCCAGCTCGTACGAGGCGGGGATCACCACGGTGTCGGCGGTGGCCAGCGCCTCGGGGCCGTTCTCGACGTGGATGTCGAAGTCGGCGTCGGTACGGACGGGGCCCGGCCGGACCGAGCAGGTGACGATCTCGTAGAGATGGCGGCCCTGCGGGTCCTTGGCACGGCCGAAGATCCGGTGCGGAATGCCCAGCTCGAAGGGGAGCAGCCCGG
This sequence comes from Streptomyces sp. NPDC058685, assembly GCF_042714725.1. Taxonomy (NCBI): domain Bacteria; kingdom Bacillati; phylum Actinomycetota; class Actinomycetes; order Kitasatosporales; family Streptomycetaceae; genus Streptomyces; species Streptomyces sp. NPDC058685. The sequence continues at coordinate 33,618 of NZ_JBHXSL010000006.1, read as the reverse complement.
TGAGGGCCAGGACGACCACACGGTGCCGGGGCTGCTCTGGTGCCATGTCCATGGCCCGATCCTATCGAAGCCTGTCCTTCGGGCCACTCGTTGGCGGGAGGTGGCCGTCGGATGCTGGACCGCGTGACCGAGACCTCCGCTCCGCCCGCCGGCCCCCAGCTGCTCCGGCCCCGCATCCACCGCGCATGGTTCGTGGCGGCCGTCACGTTTGTGACGATCATCGGCGCCGCGGCCTTCGCCTCCCTGCCGGGTCTGCTGATCGACCCGCTGCACGAGGAGTTCGACTGGTCGCGCGGCACGATCGGCTTCGCGGTCTCCGTCAACCTCGCCCTCTACGGTCTGACCGCGCCGTTCGCCGCCGCGCTGATGGACCGGTTCGGCATCCGCCGGGTGGTCGCGGTCGCCCTCACGGTGATCGCGGTCGGATCCGGACTCACGGTCTTCATGACGACGTCCTGGCAGCTCGTTCTCTTCTGGGGCGTCCTCGTCGGCCTCGGCAGCGGCTCGATGGCGCTGGCGTTCGCCGCGACGGTCACCAACCGCTGGTTCGTGAAGCGCCGGGGCCTGGTCACGGGCATCCTCACCGCGGCCGGCGCCTCCGGCCAGCTCGTCTTCCTTCCGCTGCTGTCCTGGCTGGTGGAGCACCACGGCTGGCGCCCGGCGTCGATCACGGTCGCGCTCTCGGCGCTCGCCGTGGTGCCGTTCGTCTGGCTGCTCCTGCGGGACCACCCGGCGGACGTGGGGACGTCGGCGTACGGCGCGGAGGGCTTCACGCCCAAGCCGGAGCCGGTGCCGGGGGCGGCCCGCCGGGCGGTGACGGTGCTGTTCAAGGCGGCCTGCACGGGGCCGTTCTGGCTGCTGGCGGGGACCTTCGCGATCTGCGGCGCGTCCACGAACGGCCTGGTGAAAACCCACTTCGTGCCCGCGGCACACGACCACGGCATGCCGATCACGGCCGCCGCGTCCCTGCTCGCGGTGATCGGGGTCTTCGACGTGGTCGGCACGATCGCCTCGGGCTGGTTCACCGACCGCTTCGAGGCACGCCGACTGCTCGCGGTCTACTACGCGCTGCGGGGCGTGAGCCTGCTCTTCCTCCCGATGCTGCTCGCGCCCTCGGTCCAGCCGCCGATGCTGTTCTTCATCATCTTCTACGGCCTGGACTGGGTGGCGACGGTCCCGCCGACGATCGCGCTGTGCCGGGAGCACTACGGCGAGGACAGCGCCATCGTGTTCGGCTGGGTGCTCGCCTCGCACCAGGTGGGCGCGGCGGTCGTCGCCTTCGCCGGTGGCGTGGCGCGGGACGTCTTCGGCTCCTACGACGTGGTCTGGTACGCCTCCGGAGCGCTGTGCGCGGCGGCCGCGCTGATGGCGCTGGTGATCCGGCGCAGGCCGCTGCCGGTGCTCACCGCGGTGTCCGTACCGGTGGAGAAGCCGGTGACGGACCAGGTCACGGGCTGAACCGGCCGAACCTGCCGCGGTGGAACAACAGGGGCGCGGCGTCCTCGGCCGCGCCGAGCGCGGCGATCCGTCCCACCACGATCAGGTGGTCGCCGCCGGTGTGCACGCTCTGCACGGTGCAGTCGACCCAGGCCGCCACCCCGTCCAGCAGCGGCGACCCGGTCACCGGAGCGGGCCGGTGCGCGACCCCGGCGAACTTGTCCGCACCGCTCACGGCGAACCCGCGGCACAGAAGCCCCTGCTCCTCGCCGAGGATGTTGACGCAGAAGGCCCCGGCCCGGGCGATACGCGGCCAGGTGGTCGAGGTCCGCGCGACCATGAAGACGACGAGCGGCGGATCGAGCGACAGCGAGGCGAACGACTGACACGCGAACCCGGCGGGCCCGTCCTCGTCCCGCGCGGTGACGACGGTGACCCCGGTCGCGAAGTGCCCGAGCACCCGCCGGAACTCCCCGGGCTCGACGGCGAGCCGCTCGTCGTCCCGCACGGCGCGCAGATCGGGCCGCGGGAGGGCCTCGTACGGCTCGGTGGCTGTGGGCGCGCCGACGGACCGGAGATAGCGAACGGCGGTGGCGGCCATGGCTGCGTGTCCCATCACGCCTTCATTGAACCTGACGCTTCGTCAGATGTGAACCCTGTCGCCGGTGAGGAAGTTCCGTGGGGCTGCGCCCCACACCCCCTGACTGCCCGAACCGGCTCGGGCTCACATGTGCCCGCACCGCCACCGGCCGGGTCCTCGACCTCTGGCAGGGGGCGTGCAGGGTCGTCCCCGCAGGGGATCGGCGGCAACACCCGGGTGCTCAAGACAATGCAGCTGTACGCCGCCGACCCCGAGGAGTCGAGCCCGGAGGGCCCCCGGACCCGACGCCGGACAAGGACCCGAGGCTCAAGCACCCCGGCCCCGCCCCCGGACCCGACGCCCGACAAGAACCCGAGGCCCAAGCACCCGCCCCGGACCCGGCCCCCCGCCCCGCCCCAAGGTGAGCCGCCTCTCACCCCCGCGCCCCCGCTTGTCTGTGCAACGAGTTGCATAGAAGGATCGGGACACCCTCAGTCCCGGTCCCGGAAGGCGAACCCCATGGCCGACGCCCTGCTGTTCAACCCGCGCACGTACGACCCCGCGCACTTCGACCCCGAGACCCGCAGGCTCCTGCGGGCCACCGTCGACTGGTTCGAGGACCGTGGGAAGCGGCGGTTGATCGAGGACTACCGGTCCCGCGCCTGGCTCGCCGACTTCCTCGCGTTCTCCGCCAAGGAAGGGCTGTTCGCCACCTTCCTCACGCCCGCCTCCGCCGCCGGGCCCGGGCAGCAGGACCAGCGCTGGGACACCGCCCGGATCGCCGCGCTCAACGAGATCTTCGGGTTCTACGGGCTCGACTACTGGTACGCGTGGCAGGTGACCATCCTCGGTCTCGGCCCGGTCTGGCAGAGCGACAACGACGCCGCCCGCACCCGCGCCGCCGAGCTGCTCTCCCAGGGCGAGGTGTTCGCCTTCGGGCTGTCCGAGCGGTCCCACGGCGCCGACATCTACTCCACCGACATGCTGCTCACGCCTGACGGCGACGGCTTCCGGGCCAGCGGCTCCAAGTACTACATCGGCAACGGCAACGCCGCCGGACTCGTCTCCGTCTTCGGCCGCCGCACCGACGTCGAGGGCCCCGACGGGTACGTCTTCTTCGCCGCCGACAGCCGCCACCCGGCGTACCGGCTCGTCCAGAACGTCGTCGACTCCTCCAAGTACGTGAGCGAGTTCCGCCTGGAGGACTACCCGGTCGGCCCGGACGACGTCCTGCACACCGGACGCGCCGCGTTCGACGCCGCGCTCAACACCGTCAACGTCGGCAAGTTCAACCTGTGCACCGCCTCCATCGGCATCTGCGAGCACGCGATGTACGAGGCCGTCACCCACGCGCAGAACCGCATCCTCTACGGCCGTCCCGTCACCGCCTTCCCGCACGTGCGGCGCGAGCTGGCCGACGCGTACGTCCGGCTCGTGGGCATGAAGCTGTTCAGCGACCGCGCCGTCGACTACTTCCGCTCCGCGGGCCCCGACGACCGCCGCTATCTGCTGTTCAACCCGATGACGAAGATGAAGGTGACCACGGAGGGCGAGAAGGTCATCGACCTGATGTGGGACGTCATCGCCGCCAAGGGCTTCGAGAAGGACACGTACTTCGCCCAGGCGGCCGTCGAGATCCGCGGGCTGCCCAAGCTGGAGGGCACGGTCCACGTCAACCTCGCGCTGATCCTCAAGTTCATGCGCAATCACCTGCTGGACCCGGCCGCGTACGAGCCCGTGCCGACCCGCCTCGACGCGGCCGACGACGCCTTCCTCTTCCGGCAGGGACCGGCCCGGGGACTGGGCTCCGTCCGCTTCCACGACTGGCGCGCCGCCTACGACACCTACGCCGCGGTGCCGAACGTCGCCCGCTTCCGCGAACAGGCCGACGCGCTGTGCGAGTTCGTGGCGACCGCCGGCCCCGGCGAGGAGCAGAGCCGCGACCTCGACTTCCTGCTCGCCGTCGGCCAGTTGTTCGCGCTGGTCGTGCACGGGCAACTGATCCTGGAGCAGGCGCGTCTGACGGACGTGGACGAGGACGTGCTGGACGAGCTGTTCTCCGTGCTCGTACGGGACTTCTCCGCGCACGCCGTCGAGCTGCACGGCAAGGACTCCGCGACGCAGGAGCAGCAGCAGTGGGCGATCGGCGCGGTCCGCCGCCCGGTGGTGGACGAGGCCCGCTCGGCGCGTGTCTGGGAGCGCGTGGAGGGCCTGGCGGGGGCGTACGAGATGGCGCCTTAACGACGAGCCTTAACGACGAGCCGTAACGACGAGCCGAGCCGACGAGCCACAGCGGCGCGGGGGCGGGGACGCCGGGCCGGGAGCGCACCCCCGGCCCGGCGGTCTAGTACCCCCGGTACTCCGCCCCCCGCCGTTCCACAAAGCTCGCCACCCCTTCGTTCGCGTCCCGCGTCGTCATGTTGATCTCCTGCGCCGCCGCCTCCGCCGCGAACGCCGTCGCCCGGTCCGCGTCCAGCGAGGTGTTCACCAGCTGCTTGGTGAGCGCGAGGGCCCGCGTCGGGCCCTGGGCCAGGCGCTCGGACCAGGCGCGGGCCGTCTTCGTGAGGTCGTCGGCGGCGACCACCCGGTTGACCAGGCCCAGGCGTTCGGCCTCCTGCGCCGGCAGCGCGTCGCCGAAGAACATCAGCTCCTTCGCCCGCTGCGGGCCGACCAGCCTCGGCAGCAGATAGGCCCCGCCGCCGTCCGGGACCAGGCCCCTGCGGACGAACACCTCGATGAACGTGGCTCCTTCGGCCATCAGCACCAGATCGCAGGCGAGCGCGAGGTGCGCGCCGAGGCCCGCAGCCGTGCCGTTGACCGCGGCGATCACCGGCTTCTCGCAGTCCAGCACGGCCGCGATCAGACGCTGCGCCCCCAGCCGTATGGTCCGGGCCACGTCCCCGGGGATGCGGTCCCGGCCCGTCGACGGGGTGCCGCGCAGGTCCGCGCCCGCGCAGAAGCCCTTGCCGGTGCCGGTGAGGACGACCGCGCGGATCGCGGGGTCCTCGGACGCGGCGCCGAGCAGTTCGATGATCCGCTCCCGCTGGTCCCAGGTGACGGCGTTCATGGCCTCGGGACGGTTCAGCGTGACCCACGAGACGCCGTTGTCGACGGAGTGCAGCACGGAAGCGCTCACCGGCACACCGCCAGCGCGTCCAGCGCCACCGCGCCCTGGCCACGGGGCAGCACCATCAGGGGGTTGATGTCGAGCTCGGAGAGTTCGTCGCCGAGTTCCAGCGCCATCCGCTGGACCCGCAGGACGACCTCCACGAGCGCGTCCACGTCGACCGGCGGTCCGCCGCGGATGCCCTCCAGCAGGGCACGGCCGCGCAGTTCGCCGAGCATCGCGCGCGCCTGGTCCTCGCCGAACGGCGGTACGCGGACCGCGACGTCCTGGAGGACCTCCACCAGGACGCCGCCGAGCCCCACCGTCACCGTCGGCCCGAACAGCGCGTCCTGGGTGACGCCGACGACCATCTCCACACCACGCTCGACCATCTGGCACACCAGGATGCCGTCGAGGTCGACGCCCTCGTAGCGGGCGATGTCGGTCAGGTCGCGATACGCGTCACGGACCTGGCTCGCGGAGGTCAGTCCGACCTTGACCAGGCCCAGTTCGGTCTTGTGGGCCAGCTGGGTGCCGGAGGCCTTCATGACGACGGGATAGCCCACCAGCCCGGCCGCCCGGACCGCCGCGGCCGCGCTCGTCACCAGCTGCTCGCGCGGCACGCGGATGCCGTACGCCCGCAGCAGCTGCTTCGCCGCGTGCTCGCTCAGCTGCTTGCCCGGCCGCATGAGCGCCTGGGCCTTGCGGAACGACGGGGAGGGTGTGCGCGGTGCCTCGTCGAAGGGGGAGCGGTACCCGGTGGTGAAGTGGTGGTGGTCCAGGAAGGCGCGGACGGCGGTGATGCAGTTCCCGAACGTACGGAAGGTGGCCACCCGCGAGGACCCGAGCAGCGTCTCGCGGTACGCCGCCTCCGTGCCCACGGGCGATCCCCACACCACACACACCAGCTTGTCGGTGGCCTCGGCCGCGTCCACCAGGTCCTGGGCGAGCCGGTCGCTCATCGGCGGGAAGGGGCCGGTGATCGGACAGATCAGCACCCCCACGGAGGGGTCGGCCAGAATCGCGTCGATGATCTTCCGTCCGCGCCAGTCGCCCACCGGATGACCGCCGTTGTCGACCGGGTTGGCGACGTTCAGGTACTCCGGTATCCAGGTGTGCAGCTCGGCCTGCTTGGTCTCGGACAGCCGCGGCAGCGTCAGCCCCGCCGCACAGGCGAGGTCGGAGAAGTGCGCGCCCGTGCCGCCGGAGATCGAGTAGACGACCACGCCGTCGGCGGCCGGGCGGCGGGCGCGCGCCAACAGGGCCGCGGTGTCCTGGAGTTCATCGAGGCCGTCGACACGGATCACCCCGAACTGCCGCATCGCCGCGTCCACCACCTGGTCCGCGCCGGTCAGTTTGCCGGTGTGCGAGGCGGCGGTCCGTGCGCCGGTCTCGGTGCGGCCGACCTTGACCGCGACGACGGGCACGCCGCGCCGGGCCGCCCGGTCGGCGGCGAGCAGAAAGGACCGTCCGTCCTTCAGCCCCTCGACGTAACAGGCGATGGCCCCGACCTCGGGGCGCTCGGCGAAGTAGGAGATGAAGTCCGCGGTCTCCAGGTCCGCCTCGTTGCCGGTGGGTGCCCAGTGGGAGAGCCGTACGCCCAGCTCCTGGAGGGTGAACACGGGCCGTCCCTGATGTCCCGACTGGGTGATCAGGGCGATCGCGGGGCCCGTCAGGTCGTCGCGGAACCGTTCGAAGGCGTTGAGGTTGGTGTTGGGCCCGAGCAGGCGCAGCCCCGCCCGTTCCACGGCCGCCGCCAGCCTCGTCTGCGCCACCGCGCCGGCGTCACCGGTCTCCGCGTATCCGGAGGCGAAGGCGACGGCGAACTTGACCTTGGCCTCGGCCAGTTCCTCGATCACCGGCAGCGGGTCGCCGACGAGCAGCACCGCGAGGTCGACCTCCTCGGGCAGGTCGGCGACGGAGGGGAAGCAGCGCAGGCCGAAGACGTGTTCCCGGGTCGGATGCACGGGATGGAGCCGTGCGCCGACCCGCTCGGCCCAGTCGACGAGCTGTCGGGTGATGCCGGTGTTGGGGCGTCCCTCGCTGTCGGACGCGCCGACGACGGCGACGGACGACGGCCGGAAGAACCGGTCGAGATCCGGCACGGGTGCGTACAACGGCCGTCCGCTCACATCCATGGCGCCGTCGGTCGCGGTGATCGAGGCGGTGTCATGGACGGCCTGCCGGGGCTGTTCGCCGCAGGCCACCACTCGTGCGCGGAGGTCGGAGGTGAGGGTGCCGTGAGTTGATCCAAGCATCGCTGAGCCCCGCTCTGCTCGTTGCCACGTTAACTGACGCATAGTCAGATTACAGAACTGACTACCTGTCAGGAACAGTCGTGCAGGCAAAGGGTGAGGACGCGCCCCACGGAACGGGTCGGCCGCACCCCGCTGCCCCCTGCCGGCCGCAAGGCGCGTCCCTCCTCGGCGGCTGCCGCGCCCTTGCGGAGCAGGACCGCCGCGTCGTCCCGGCCCGGGTCGGACCGGGCAGGTGAGTGGGAGCAGCGGAGGTGATCGCGCTCAGGGCGATGTTCCCGGGCGATCGGCCCGGGCGGGACGCAGCCGCCGTCACCCGGTCCGGCGTGCCCCGCGCCCTGCCCGACCCGAAGGGCGGCGACCTGGCGGACAGGGCCTAGCTCTTCGCCAGCGACCGCGCGATCTTCTGCGCGTCGATCGCCATCTCCCGGAACATCCCGCTGATCGGGTTCGTGAACCCGGTGAAGTAGAGCCCCGGCGCCTGCGGCAGCGTCCGGCCGCCGTGGGTGAGCGGCCTGCCGCGCTCGTCCAGGACGCCGAGATGGCCGACGAGGTCCTCCAGCGCCCGGCGGTAGCCGGTGGCCGCGATCACCGTGTCCGGGGAGATACGAGTGCCGTCCGCGAGGACCACCTTCTCCGCCTCGAACGAGTCGACGGCGGCGACCGGTTCGACCGTTCCCTTGCGTACCGCGTCGATCAGGCCCACGTCCTGGACCGGGATCGCGCCCTCCTTGACCCGTGAGTACAGGCCGGTGTCCGGGCGGGGCAGGCCCTGGGCCGCGAGGTCGGGGACGGCGATACGGGACATGACCCTGCCCGCCCTGTCCACCAGGCCCACGGGCAGCCTGCGCACGAGGATGCCGGTGCGCTGGGCCGGCCAGCCGGCGGTGGAGCGGCGGACGATGTGCGGGACCGTACGGACGGCGAGGCGCACCCGGGCCGCGCCGCCCTCCACCAGGTCCACGGCGATCTCCGCACCCGTGTTGCCCACGCCGACGACGAGGACGTCCTTGCCGCGGTAGGGCTCGGCGTTGCGGTACTCGCTCGCGTGCAGCAGCTCGCCGGTGTACTCCTCGTGGCCCGGCCATTCCGGCTGCCGCGGGGTGTGGTTGAAGCCGGTGGCCACGACCACCGCGCGTCCGGTGAGCTGCCGGCCGCCCGTGGCGTGCAACAGCCAGTCGGAGCCCGACGCCTCGATCCGGGAGACCTCGACCCCGGTCACGATCTCCAGCTCGTGGATCTCGGCGTACTTCTCCAGGTAGCGGACCACGTTGTCGCGGGAGACCCAGCGGCCGAACGAGCGCGGCATGGCGAGCCCGGGCAGTCCCGACAGCTTGCGAGTGGTGTGCAGATGGAGCCGGTCGTAGTGGCGGCGCCACGAGGCGCCGACCGCGTCGGACTTCTCCAGCACCACGGCCCGTACGCCCCGCTCGCGCAGCGCGGCGGCAGCGGCGAGGCCGCCCGGACCGCCGCCGATGATGTAGGCGGGTCTGTCGTCCGTGCGGTCGATGTCCTTATCGTCGGCCATATCGCGTGAGCGTAATCGCGCGTTCACTTGATGGGTCTCAGTCAAGACGGGAATCGGTTGCGAATTGATCACGCCCGCAGACCTCTTGCGCACGGGCAGTGACATCCGCTGAACTGACGGGCCGTCAGAAGTTCTGTGCGGAAGGCCTGGGGACCGCCCGGGGAGAAGGAGGTCCGGATGGAGACCGTCTGGCTCACCGGCGCCGAATGGCTCGCCGTTCTGCGCATCGGCCTCGGCCTGTGGTGGCTGGAGAGCTGGCGTCACAAGGACAAGAAGGGCTGGTTCGAGCGCGGCACCGGCATCGCGTGGGCGGCGGACGTGGCCGGCCGGCACCGCTGGCCCTTCGTGAGAACAGGCTTCCGCGCGGTGGTCGAGCCCCGCCCGCGGGTGATGGCCTACCTCGTCGTCTACGCCGAACTCGCCCTCGGCCTCGGACTGGTCGTCGGCTTCCTGACGCCCATCGCCCTCGTCGGCGGACTGCTGCTCAACCTGCTCTACCTGGTGCTGATGATCCACGACTGGGCCGAGCAGGGGCAGAACGCCATGATGGCGCTCATCTCCCTGGTCGCCCTGTTCGCCATGTCCTGGCAGACCTGGTCCCTCGACAGCGCGATCGGGCTCTTCTGATGACGGCGACCCCGGAGGCCGACGACTTCACCCGTCCGTTCTGGGAGGCGGCCGCCGAGGGCCGGCTGCTGATCCGCCGGTGCGGTGCCTGCGGCCGGGCGCATCACTACCCGCGGGAGTTCTGCCCGTTCTGCTGGAGCGAGGACGTCGACTGGGAGCAGGCGTCCGGCCGCGCCACGCTCTACACCTGGTCGGTCGTGCACCGCAACGATCTGCCGCCCTTCGGCGACCGGGTGCCGTACACCGCGGCCGTCGTCGACCTGGCCGAGGGGCCGCGCATGATGACCGAAGTCGTCGGCTGCCCGCAGGAGTCGCTGCGCATCGGCATGCCGCTGCGGGCCGCCTTCCGGGCCGACGGCGAGATCGCCGTACCCGTCTTCCGTCCGGAGCCGCCTTCCCCCTGACCGATTCCCCCGGATCGACGCCGGCACGTTCTGTCCCGGTCAGGGCCAGAGCAGTTCGGTCCGCCAGCCCTCCTGGGTCCGGCGGTAGTGCAGCCGTACGTGCTGTCGCTCTCCATCACCCTGGAAGAACTCGACCTCCTCGGGGGCGAGTACGTAGCGCGTCCAGGTCGGCACGGGTGTTTCCGGCTCCGCCTGCGCTCGTTCCCACGCGGCCCGTGAGGCGTCCGCCAACTCCTCGCGCGAGCCGAGGACTTCGCTCTGGCGTCCGGTGAGCGCCGCCGCCAGCGCACCCGTCGAGCGTGCGTGCAGAGAGGCCTGGCTCTCCGCCGAACCGGCCGCGGTGACCCGGCCGCGGACCCGGACCTGCCGGCCCTGCGCGGTCCAGTAGAAGCCGAGCGCCGCGTCGGGGTGCGCGGCCAGCTGCCTCCCCTTCGCGCTGGTGGCGTGCGAGGCGAAGTGCCAGCCCCGTTCGTCCGCGTCGTGCAGCATCAGCGTGCGTACGTCCGGGCGGCCCTCGTCGTCCACCGTGGCCAGCGACATGGTGTGCGGCTCGGTCTGGCCGGCCGCCACCGCCTCGCCGAACCACCGGTGGAAGAGCGGGAGGGGCGCCGGGGGCGCGTCCGCGGCGTCGAAGGCCGGAAGCGTGATGTCCCAGACCCGCTGCGCGTGGAGGAGAGCGCGGAAGGTCGCCTGCTGGTCGTTGCCCATGGCGGCAAAGTACTACACTCGCAGTGGTATCGCTGGCGGACGGGGTGAGCGGAAGGATCGCGGATGAGGCAGAACCTGGCCCGGCGCGCGGCGCTGGTGGACGCCGCCATCGAGGTGCTGGCCCGGGACGGCGCACGGGGACTGACCTTCCGGGCCGTGGACGCCGAGGCGGACGTGCCCAAGGGCACCGCGTCCAACTACTTCGGCAATCGCGACGACCTCCTCAACCAGGCCGGCGGCCGCATCTACGAGCGCATGCGCCCCGACGACGCCACGATGGAGGCCATGCTCACCGGCCCGACCACCCGTGCCCGTACGGCGGAGCTGGTGCGCGAGGTCGTGGAGCGGGTCGCCGCTTTCCGCACCGGCTACCTCGCCCTGCTGGAACTGCGCCTGGAGGCCACCCGCAGGCCGGAGTTGCGCGCGGTGCTCACCGCACGGGTCAGCGAGGACGTCGAGGCCAATGTCCGGCACCACCTCTCCTCGGGCCTGCCCGGCGACGCCGACGCCGTCAGGATGATCTACCTCGCCACCAACTGGCTGGTGGTGGAGCGCCTCACGCTGCCCGACGTGTTTCCCGAGAAGCAGGCGGGCGATCTGATCACGCAGCTCGTCGAGCGGCTGCTCCCGGCGGACGCGGCCTGACCCGCACGGCCTGATCGTTCCGCGGCCGTGCGCCGGGTCAGTCCCGGCCGAGCACCACCGTTCCCGACGAGCAGAACCAGCCGCCGGTCCCGGAGGCCACGGCCAGCCGCGGCGGCCCGCCGTCCGGCAGGTGCACCTGGTGTCCGCCCGCCTCGCCGCGCAGTTGCCGTACGGCCTCCACCAGCAGGAACAGCCCGCGCATCCCCGGATGGCAGGCCGAGAGGCCGCCGCCGTCGGTGTTCACCGGGAGTTCGCCGGTGCGGCTGATGCGGCCCTTCTCGACGAACGGGCCGCCCTCGCCCTTGGCGCAGAAGCCGAGGTCCTCCAGGGTCACGAGGGTCATGTACGTGAAGGCGTCGTAGATCTCGGCGATGTCCATCTCGGCCGGGGCGAGTCCCGCCCGCTCGAAGGCGAGCCGGCCCGAGACGGCGGCGGGGGAGACGGTGAAGTCGTCCCACTCCGACATCGTGGCGTGCGAGACGTGTTCGCCGGTGCCGAGGATCCACACCGGAGTCGTCGCGGTGTCCGCCACGTACTCCTCGGCCGCCAGCAGCACCGCGCAACCGCCGTCACTGCGAATGCAGCAGTGCAGTTTGGTGAACGGGTCGGCGATCAGCGGACCGTCGAGCACGTCGTCCACGGTGATCGGGTCGCGGAACATGGCCTCCGGATTGGCGGCGGCGTTCGCCCGCGCCTGGACCGCCACCGAGGCCAGCTGCTCCAGGGTCGTGCCGTACTCGTGCATGTGACGGCGGGCGGCCATCGCGTACTTGGCGATGAGCGTGTGTCCGTACGGGACTTCGAACTGAAGCGGACCCCGGCCGCCGAAGGACAGACCGGCGGTGCGCCGGCGCGCTCTGATGTCGGCCCGGGCGGTCGAACCGTAGACCAGCAGAACGGCGTCGGCGTGCCCGGCGGCGATCGCGTCGGTGGCATGGGCCGCCATGACCTCCCACGTGGCGCCGCCCACGGAGGTCGAGTCCACCCAGCGCGGCCGCAGGCCCAGATACTCGGCGACCTCGATGGGGGCGAGTGTGCCGAGGCCGGCCGAGGCGAAGCCGTCGATGTTCTCGCGTGCGAGGCCCGAGTCGGCGAGTGCCCGACGGGCCGCCTGGGCGTGGAGGGCGTAGGGCGTGGGGCCGTCGACACGGCCGCAGTCCGAGAGGGATATGCCGACAATGGCGACCTTGCGTGCGGCGCGCGATGAGGAAGGCATGAATCTGACGGTACATCAGGTCTCTCTCGCGAAGGGATGTGCTCGTCGCGCACGGGACTGTGCATCTGAGGGGCTCACCCCTAACATGACGACCCGTCAGACAGGGAGGGCTGCCATGGACACCGCCGCCACCGCGGAGCAGGACGACATCCGCCGCACCCTGCGCGAGCTGCTCGCCGAACGCGCCGGCCCCGACGAGGTCAGGGCCGCGGTCCGGACCGCCGACGGGCACGACCCGGCGCTGTGGGCGCGGCTCTCCCAGCAGCTCGGACTGCCGGGTCTCGCGCTGCCGCCGTCGTACGGAGGTGTGGGCTGCGGCCTCGCCGAACTCGCCGTCGCCTTCGAGGAGGCCGGACGGGCCCTGCTGCCCTCGCCGCTGCTGGCCACCTCGGGTCTCGCCGCACCTCTGATCGCCGCGCTCGGCACGCCCGCGCAGCGCGACGAGCTCCTTGCGCGGATCGCCGACGGTTCGCTGACCTGCGCCCTCGCCGTGGCCGGCGGGAGCCTCGCCGTCGCGCTCGGACTCGTCGGGGACAACGCGACGGGGGAGTGGGCGGGCGGCGGCCGGGCCGGCGGGGTGCAGGCGAGGTCCACGGCGGACGGCGGCCCGCTGCTCTACGGGGAGGCCCGCCAGGTGCTCGACGGACACAGCGCCCCCCTGCTGCTCGTGGCCGCCCACACGGGAGGGTTCCCACGCAGCCGGACTCTGCTCTTCCTGGTCCGCGCGGACGCCGAGGGGCTGACGCGGGCACGGCAGACCGCGCTCGACGAGACCCGGCCGCAGGCCCGCGTCGAGCTGCGGGACTGCCCGGCCGAGCTGCTGGGGGACGACGACACGGCGGACGTGACCGGAGCCCTCGCCGCCGTCGGCGCGGGGGCGGCCGCCCTGCTCGCGGCGGAGGCGGTGGGCGCGGCGGCGAGCGCACTCGACCGGACCGTGGAGTACGTGCGTGGACGGGAGCAGTTCGGCCGGCCGATCGGCTCCTTCCAGGCGGTGAAGCACCGGCTGGCCGATCAGTACGTACGGGTGCAGGCGGCCCGCTCTGCGGCGTACTACGCGGCCAGGCATCCGGCCGAGGGCGGGCTGGCGCTCGCCCAGTGCCTGGAAACCCTGCGCGAGGTCACCGCCGAGGCCGTCCAGCTGCACGGCGGCATCGGGTTCACCTGGGAACACGAGGCGCATCTCTACTTCAAGCGGGCCGCGTCCGACGAACTGCTTTTCGGCCCGGTGCACCGGCTGCGGGCCCACGCCGCCGAGACCGCGGGCCTGTTCGCGGGCCGCACGGCACGGACGGCGGTGGCGGTCTGATGGCGAAGACCCCGGTTGGTGTGCGGCTGGTCCGAAAGGTGTCGTCGACCCGGCTCTTCGCCAGGGTCGCGCCGCATGTCATCCCGGCGATGGACCGTGCGGTGCACCGGTTGACGCGGGGAAAAGTGCTGCTCAGCGCACAGATGCTGCCCGGAGTGATCCTCACGGCCCGGGGCGCGCGGACGGGCCGGCCGCGGGTGACACCGCTGGCGTGCATGCCGGAGGAGTCGGGCGACTGGATTCTGATCGGCTCCAACTTCGGCCGTGAGGGCCACCCGGCCTGGACGGCGAACCTCCTGAAGCATCCCGACGCCGAGGTGAGCTGGAAGGGCGAGGACATCGCGGTGCGCGCGAGCCTGCTGGAGGGTGAGGAGCGGGAGCGGGTGTGGAAGGAGGCGCTGCGGTTCTGGCCGCCGTATGCCACCTACCAGTCGAGGATCACGCGTCAGATCCGGCTGTTCCGCCTCACGAGACGCTGAGAACGCTCGTCGGGCGGCACCGGCTCGGCGGTCATATGGCCCTGAGAGCACGGGAGTTGTTGCCTCGAGGGACAAGAGCGCCGACGGCGGTCACCCGGAAGGGACCGCCGTCGGCGTGACAGGACGTGTGGGGCGGGACGTGAACGCCTACCGCGTCGGCTTCTTGCCCGTGATGCCCAGATGCACCAACAGCGACAGATTCGGCTTCAGTTCGGACTGCTTCACACCCCAGGTGGTGAACCCCTTCTGGTGCGAGGCGACCGCGGCCAGCATCGCCACCAGGGAGCCCGCCACGGCGGCGGGGCTCACGTCCTTGTCGACCTTGCCCTTGGACTGCAGGTCCTTCACCGCGTCCGTAAGGGAGTTGGTGACCGAGTTGAGGATCTTCATGCGGATCTTGTAGAAACGCTTGTCGCCCTCCGCGGCGCCGAGGTCGACCACTCGGAGGATCGCGTCATGGCGTCGCCAGAAGTCGAGGAATCCCTCGACGAGTTCCTCCGACGCCTGCCAGGCGGCCTTTCCGACCCAGGTGCGGCCGGAGACCAGTTCGGTCAACCCGGTGCCCTCCTTGGCCATTTCCTCGGCGAGTTCGAGGACGGCGCCCTCGACGTCGGGGAAGTACTGGTAGAAGGTCGCGGGAGAAGTGCCCGCCTTCCGGGCCACGTCGATGACTTTGACGTCCCGGTACGGCGAGGAGCTGAGCATCTCGCTGAGGCAGTCGAGCAGCTTCTGCCGCGTCGCCTGTCCGCGTCGTCCGGCCACTCGGCCGTCGACGGTGCGTACTTGTCCTGTCATGCCGTCAGCTTACCGAGGGGTGATCGGCGCGCGATTCGGCCGACTGCAAATGGGGTGCGGCAATAGTCTTATCAACAGCCTGTGGACAACTTTCGTGGACAACTCAACAATTCCGGGTCCTTTACGAAGCCTGATGACCGTATTAGGTCATATGTTCGGTTGAGTCCCTGTCTGCCCGCTGTCGCCCGCTGTGCCGCGACGTTAGCTTGAAGGTGACGGGCATCACACGGAAGGAACGACGTCCATGGCCGCATTCCCCGAGGGCACGCCGTGCTGGGCGGACGCAGCGCTTCCCGACGTCGAGGCAGGCAAGCGCTTCTACGGCGAACTGTTCGGCTGGACCTTCGCGCCCGGGGAGGGCACACAGACCGACGCTTTCCGCGACGGCAAGCTCGTCGCCGCCCTCACGCCCAAGGGCGACGGCCGGATGCCCACCGTCTGGGGCGTCTACTTCGCCACCCCCGACGCCTATCTGCTCGCCGGACGCATCACCGACGCAGGCGGCCACGTCATCGTGCCCCCGCAGCAGATGGGGACCACCGGCATCGTGGCGGTCGCCGCGGACCCGGGCGGCGCCGTCTTCGGCCTCTGGCAGGCGGCCGAACGGGCGGGATTCGAAGAACAGGGCACGCCCGGCTCGTACTGCTGGACCGAGGTCTACGCCCGGGACAAGGAGCGTGCCGACGCCTTCTACGAGACCGTCTTCGGCTTCTCCGGGACGGACCTCGAGGACGGCTCCGTCGACTTCCGTCTGTGGTCGCCGCGGGGCGCGGAAGCGGGTCCGGACACCGCCATCGGCGGCCGCAGTGTGATCACCGGCGCATTTCCCGCCGAGATGCCGGACCATTTCCTCATCTATTTCTGCGTCGAGGACTGCGATGCCGCCGCCGCGACGGTCACCGCTCTCGGCGGCCGCGTCCAGGCGCCTCCGTTCGACATTCCCTATGGGCGAATCGCCGTACTCACCGACAATCAGGGCGCCACTTTCGCCGTACTGGCCGAACCCGCGGACGAGAACACCCCCGAAGAGGGGGCAGAAGGTACCGATCCGACCCCGGCTCCGGTGCCCGAATCCGGGTGAGACACCCCGATCCGCCCCCGGGTTCGCAACCGCCGCCTCCGACAGGAAGAATCAGGGTGCGCACCGCTGAGGGTCTCGGTGGTGAGACGCTGCACGGGGCTGTATGGAACGGGCCCATTTCGACTGGGGCCCGTACGGGGAGGTGGCAGGCAGGTATGGAGCAGCTGACGCAGCATGACCCGAGACGGATCGGTCCGTTCGAGGTGCTGGGGCGGCTCGGAGCCGGCGGCATGGGACTGGTCTATCTCGCACGGTCGGCGTCCGGCCGCCGGGTGGCGATCAAGACCGTGCGCACCGAGCTCGCCGAGGACCAGCTGTTCCGTGTCCGCTTCACCCGCGAGGTGGAGGCCGCCCGTGCGGTGAGCGGGTTCTACACCGCCGCCGTGGTGGACGCCGACCCGCGCGCCGCTGTGCCGTGGCTGGCCACCGCCTATGTGCCGGCCCCCTCGCTCGAGGAAATAGTGAATGAGTGCGGGCCGATGCCGGCCCAGGCCGTCCGCTGGCTCGCGGCGGGCATCGCCGAGGCGCTCCAGTCGATCCACGGCGCGGGGCTCGTCCACCGCGACCTCAAGCCCTCGAACGTCCTCGTCGTCGAGGACGGCCCGAGGGTGATCGACTTCGGTATCGCCTCCGGCGTCTCCAACACCCGGCTGACGATGACCAACGTCGCCGTGGGCACGCCCGCGTACATGTCGCCCGAGCAGGCCCGTGACTCACGCAGCGTGACCGGGGCCAGCGATGTCTTCTCGCTCGGCTCCACACTCGTCTTCGCGGCGACCGGTCATGCGCCCTTCCACGGCGCCAACCCGGTCGAGACCGTCTTCATGCTGCTGCGCGAGGGCCCCGATCTGGAGGGGCTGCCGGACGAGCTGCGGCCGCTCATCGAGTCCTGCATGCAGATGGAGGCCACGCGGCGGCCGACGCCCGAGGATCTCCAGGCCCAGCTCGCCCCGCATCTGTTCTCCTCCGGCAGCGACGACAGCGGCACCGCGTCGGCCTGGCTGCCGACGCGCGCCACCGCGATGATCGAGCTGCGCCGCGGCGGCGGCAGGACCGCTCCCGCCCAGCGCCAGGAGCCCACCCCGCCCCCGCCGCAGCCACAGGCACCGCCCAGGAGGCAGAACGCCGACTGGGACCCGCCGCGCCACGGCGGCGGGGACCCGCGGACCGACCATGCCCCGGTCGGCGCCGCCGCATCGGCCGGGGCGATCAGACTGCCGGGCGCCAAGGTGCCGATCGGCCCCGGGCCCCGGGTCGCCGAGGCGGGCCGCGGTCCCGTCGCCGACGCTGGTCCCGCCACCGGCTGGGTGCGCCCGCCGGCGGGCCTGAACGGTTCGGAGGCCGCGACCAGTGCCGTCCCGACCGCGCCGCCCGTGCCCCCGCCCTCCTCGCCCCCGGACGGCCCCGCGCACTGGCGCCCGTGGCGTTTTCGGATGTCGAACGACGTCTGGGGCACCCCGGTGGTCGACGGCGATCTGCTCTACGTGACCTCCTTCGAGGTGCACGCGCTGGACGTGGCCAGTGGCCGCCGTCAGTTCAAGACCCGTGACGTGGCCTGGGCGATGGCCGTCGCGGGCGGCCGTATCCACGCCTCCGACGGCCCCACGCTGTACGCGCTCGACTCGACGACCGGGCAGGAGCGCTGGCGTCTTCAGACCGATGCCTGGGTGTACTCCCTCAAGGTCGACCGCGGCACCGTCCTCACCGGGACGCGCGGCGGCGGGGTCCAGGCATGGGAGGCGTCCAACGGCGAGAAGCTGTGGGAGCTGACCGGCGCCCAGACGGACTTCGAGACGCCCGAGGCCGGGCCCGCGATCTTCGACGACACCGTGTACGTGTGGAAGGACGCCCGACTGCGGGCGCTGGAGACCCGTACCGGCGTGGAGCGCTGGTCCTACCCCGTCGGGGACGCGGCCTCGTGCGGCAATGTGCCCGTCCGGGTGCAGCCCGCGCCGGACGGGCACGTCTATGTCGCCGCCGGCACCCGCGTCCTGGCCATCGACATCGCGAGCGGTCTGGTGCGCTGGCACTTCGAGTCGCCGGCGGTCTTCCTGTCGGCGCCGGCCTTCGCGCCGGGGCCCGCGGTGACGGGCGGCGGTGTGTATCTCGCCGACTATCTCGGCACGGTGTACGCCCTGGACGCGATCACCGGCAAGGACCGCTGGCGCATCGCCACCGAGTCGCGCCAGTCCATCGAGCCGGTGCTGGTGGCGGGCGGCAACGTGCACGTCGGCAGCGGCAGCGCGCTCTACACCCTGGACGCGGTGACCGGCACACCGATGTGGCGCTTCGCGGCGGGCGGCGAGGTCATCGGCGCCCCCGTCGTCGCCGACGGCCGTGTCCACTTCGGCTCGGCCGACCATGTGCTCTACACCCTGGACGCGAGCGGCGGCCAGTTGCGCTGGAAGCTGGCCACGGGCGGCGAGATCACGGGTTCACCGGTGGCGCGCGGCGGAGTCGTCTACGCCTGTAGCAAGGACCGCTGCGTCTACGCCCTGGACGCGATCAAGGGCACCGCGACGGGCCGCGGGGGCCGCTGACCCCCCGGCCCGCGGGCCCCGCATGGCGCAGTGCACAACGCGGGCGTAGCGTCGGATCAGGACGGCCGCCGTATGACGCCCCTTCCGTGTTGCGTACGACGGCCGTCACGCATGTCGTGACGATTCCGACTGCTATGGTGACGTGCGCTCGTCAAAGCGAGCCGCAAGTACCACGCTTTCAACGGGGGTTGAGAAGTGAAGATTCGTCATGTCCGAGCCGTCGCCGTGTTCGGCATCGTCCTGGTCGCGCTCACCGGAGCCCGGGGTTCCGGCGGTGGCAGCTGTGGTGGCAGCAGCAGCAGCGGAAGCAGCGGAAGCAGCAGCAGCTCCGGCGGAAGCCACGACAACGACAGCGACACCACGACGTCCGGCGGTTCGACCGGTTCGGTGACGGGCGGCTCCAGCGCGAACAAGGCCCTGCGTGACGTGACCATCGACTCGTGCGGCCTGGACGCGAGCGGCAAGAAGCTCACCGCGAAGATCACCGTCAACAACAGTGACTCGCTCGCCTACGCCTACGACGTGAGCCTGGAGTTCAAGGGCGACCTCGGGGACACCACCGTCACCAAGGCCACCGCGCGGATCGACGACCTCCAGGTCGCGGCCGGCGCTTCGGCGAAGGGCGAGGCGACGACCGCCTACCCCGGCAGCGGGAACGGCTCCGAATACAAGAAGTGCGAAGTGGTGAGCGCGAGCCGTACGGCGAGCTGACCCACGCGAAAAGCCCCCGGACCGCCGAGCGAGGTCCGGGGGCTTTCCGCGTCCTGGGCCCGGACAGGGCCTACCGCAGCCGATGCGGTCCGCCCCGGGCCCGGAACAGCTCCGCCTGTTCTCCCGGCGCGAGATTCCCGAGGGACACCAGGTGCGGGGCGAGCGCCAGCGCCTGGGTCCGCGCCGCCTCGCGGGCGGCCCACACCGCGCGGACCGTGCCCTGGACCGCGGCCGGCGGGTACGAGGCCACCACCTCCGCCGCCCGCAGCGCCGCTGCCACCGCCTCGCCCGGTGCGGTGAGCTCGGAGACCAGCCCGGTTTCGTACGCCCGGACGGCCGAGACCCGCTCCGCCGTACCCATCAGCGCCATCCGGGCCACTTCGCCGACCGGCATCCGCTGCGCCAGCAGGATCGTCTCGTAGGCGCTGACCATGCCGTAGGTGGTGTGCGGGTCGAAGAAGGTCGCCTCCCGCGATGCCACCACGAACTCGCTCTCGCCCAGCAGATAGAACGCGCCGCCGCACGCCATGCCCTCCACCGCGGCGACGACCGGTTTCCACAGGTCGTTCGCCTTGGGCCCGATCCTGATCAGCGGATCGTCGACCGAGTACGGCGACGACGGCTGCGGCACCTCGACCGACCGGTCGATGCCGGTGCAGAACGCCTTGGTGCCCGCGCCCGTCACCACCGCCGCCCGTACCGAGTCGTCGAACCGGAACTCCTGCCAGACATCGGCCAGTCGATCAGCCGTCGCGAGGTCGATCGCATTGTGTTTCCCCGGCCGGTCCAGGGTGACGAGCGCGACGCCGGTGCTCTTGTCCGGCTCGACGCGGACGCTCACGACCGCTCCAGCAGCCAGCGCGGCATCCGTACACCCGCACCCACCGCGGGAGCGAACGCGACCCGCACACCCGCCCCGATCCGCAGCCGCCCGGGGTCCACCGAGTTCAGCGGAGCGTCCGGCGCCGAGACCACATTGCCGACCAGCCGGATGCGGGGAGCGTCCAGGAGCTCGACGACGACCGCGTTGTACGGGGCCTGTTCGGCATAGGCGGGCAGCAGTGGCGGATGCGGGATCACATACGACCAGATCCGGCCGCGCCCGCTCATCAGCCGCCACTCGCTGTCGAAGGACCGGCAGTGCGGGCAGCAGGGCCGCGGCGGGAAGCGCGGTTCGCCGCAGTCGGCGCAGGCCTGCACGCGGAGTTCGCCCCTCGCGGCGTACTCCCAGAACGGCGCGCCGTCGTCGTCGACGACGGGCGGCAGCAGGGCGTCGGGCATCTCAACTCCTCAGCAGTACGGCGGATGTGGGCACTCCCTCGCCCGCGGTGACCAGGCAGGTGGCGGCGTCCGGGACCTGGGCGGTGGAGGTGCCGCGCAGTTGCTTCACGCCTTCGTTGATGAGGTTGAAGCCGTGGACGTACGCCTCGCTGAGTCCGCCGCCCCCGGTGTTCAGCGGCAGCCGCCCGCCGATCTCCAGGGCGCCGCCCTCGGTGAAGGCCCCGCCCTCGCCGCGTCCGCAGAAGCCGTAGCCCTCCAGGGAGAGCGGGACGAGCGGGGTGAACGCGTCGTAGATCTGGGCCACGTCGACGTCCTGCGGTCCGAAGTCCGCGGTCTTCCACAGCTGCCGGGCGGCCGTCCAGGCGGGGCCGGTGAGGGGGTCGTCGTTCCAGTAGTTGACCATGCCGTGGTGCTGTGCGGGCAGGCCCTGGGCCGCGGAGTGGATGTACACCGGGCGGTGGCGGCAGTCGCGGGCCCGCTCGGCGGAGACGATGACGCAGGCCAGTGCTCCGTCGGTCTCCAGGCAGTTGTCGAACAGGCAGAGCGGTTCGCTGATCCAGCGGGAGGTCATGTACATCTCGCGGGTCAGCGGCCGTTCGTACATGATCGCGGCCGGGTTCTGGTTGGCGCGGTTGCGGCAGGCCAGGGCCACATTGAAGAGATGGTCGCGGGTGGCGCCGTACTCGTGCATGTAGCGGCGGGCCAGCAGGCCGATCTCGTCGGCGGGCCGCAGCAGTCCGAAGGGCCTGGTCCACTGGGCGGGCGTGGGGAGCTGCACGGCCGTGTTCTTCCACGGTCTCGGCCCCGATCCGCGTTTGCGGGAGCGCCAGGCGACGCCCACACTCGCCTGGCCGGTCGCCACGGCCGCGGCGA
Organism: Streptomyces sp. NPDC058685; assembly: GCF_042714725.1. Taxonomy (NCBI): domain Bacteria; kingdom Bacillati; phylum Actinomycetota; class Actinomycetes; order Kitasatosporales; family Streptomycetaceae; genus Streptomyces; species Streptomyces sp. NPDC058685. The sequence continues at coordinate 12,043 of NZ_JBHXSL010000006.1, read as the reverse complement.
GATGGGCGAGCGTGGCGCAGGAACCGCCGCCGCCGTAACCGACCTTGGAGAAGAAGGTGACGTCGCCTGCGCCGATCGACTTGGCGACCTCGACCTCGTCCGTCTCCTCCATCGTGTACGAGGCGAAGGCATCGACTTCCGAGGCGTCGATGCCCGCGTCGTCGAGCGCCGCGAGGATCGCGCGGCACGCCAAGGTCTTCTCGGACTCGGGCAGTTGCCGGGCAAAGGCCGTTTGGCCTATGCCGGCTATCGCCGTCGCGTCCTTGAGGGAGACAGTTCCGAGACCGGCCACGGGCACCTCCACCGTTCGTCCCCACTGCTGACAGCGCGTCAGGCTACAGCTAATCTGACGGCTAGTCAGCTACTGCGACGGGAGGCTTTCCATGCGCGGCGACCTGGAATGGGGCACCGTCCCGAAGCTGGTGCGGGACGCGGCCGAGAGGTACGCGGAGCGCGAGGCGGTCGTCGAGGGCCGCACCCGCGTCAGCTACCGCGAACTGGGCGTGCGCGTCGAACGGGCCGCCGCCGCGTGCATCGCCGCCGGCGTCGAGAAGGGCGACCGCGTCGCCGTCTGGGCTCCCAACACCCTCGACTGGATCGTCTCCGCCCTGGGCGCGGTCACGGCCGGCGCGGTCCTCGTCCCGCTCAACACCCGCTTCAAGGGCACCGAGGCGGCCTGGGTGCTCCGCCGCAGCCGGGCCCGGCTGCTCTTCGTGACCGGCACTTTCCTCGGCACCTCCTACGTCGCCTCCCTGCGCCGCGCGGAGGTCGAACTCCCGCAGCTGGAGCAGGTGGTCGTCCTCGCGGACAGCGCACCCCAGGACTACCGCACCTGGAAGGACTTCCTGGCGGGCGGCGACAGCGTCACGGCCGAACAGGTCCGCACCCGCGCCGAATCGGTGGAACCGTCGGCCCCCTCGGACATCATCTTCACCTCGGGCACCACCGGCAGCCCGAAGGGCGCGGTGATCACCCACGCCCAGACCCTGCGCTGCTACGACGTGTGGAGCGAACTCGCCGGACTGCGCGAAGGCGACCGCTATCTGATCGTGAACCCGTTCTTCCACACCTTCGGCTACAAGGCCGGCATCATCGCCTGCCTCACCCGCGGCGCGACGATGGTGCCGCAGCCGGTCTTCAACGTGAACACGGTCCTCGCCAACATCGCCTCCGAGCGCATCTCCGTCCTGCCCGGACCTCCCACCCTCCACCAGTCGCTGCTGGACCACCCCACCCGCGACCAGCACGATCTGTCCCCGCTGCGGCTCGTCGTCACCGGCGCGGCGGTCGTGCCGCTGCAACTGGTCGAACGGCTGCGCAACGAGCTGCACATCGACACCGTGCTCACCGCGTACGGGCTCTCCGAGGCGAGCGGCATCGTCACCATGTGCCGCCGCGGCGACGCACCCGAGACGATCTCCTCCACCTCGGGGCGCGCGATACCCGGCACGGAGCTGAAGGTGCTGGCGGAACGGGGCCGGCCGGGCGAGGTGCTCGTGCGCGGACACCATGTGATGCAGGGCTACTTCGAGGACCCGGAGGAGACGGCGAGGGTCATCGACGAGGACGGCTGGCTGCACACGGGCGACGTCGGCGTCCTGGACGAGGAGGGCAACCTCCGTATCACCGACCGGATCAAGGACATGTTCATCGTCGGAGGCTTCAACGCCTACCCCGCGGAGATCGAGCAACTGCTCGGCCTGCACCCCGATGTCGCGGACATCGCGGTCATCGGGGTCCCGGACGCCCGTCTCGGCGAAGTGGGCAAGGCGTACGCGGTGCGGCGGGCGGGCTCGACGCTGACGGCGGACGATCTCATCGCCTGGTCACGCCGGGAGATGGCGAACTACAAGGTGCCGCGGGAGGTGGAGTTCGTGGGAGAGCTGCCGCGGAACGCGAGCGGGAAAGTCCTGAAGAGGGAGCTGCGGGCCCGTCACTGAAAGGCGCTGACAGCGGGGGCCACAGCGTGGCGCCCCGGGAGGACCCCGGGCATGCCGCGGCCGCGGCGGCTCCCCCTCCGCGCCGCCGCGGCCGCACCCCGTCGATCAGGTCCTGTCGTGCGTTCCGGGCTCCGGGTCGTGGCCCCGGGCCCCGGGTCCTCAGATCTTCGGCGGAGCCGGCGTGTGGTGGTCGCCCATGGTCGTGATGCCGTCCTTGGGCGGAGCCGGGGTGTGGTGGTCACCCATCGTCGTGATGGCGTCCTTGGGCGGGGCAGGCGTGTGGTGGTCGCCCTGGAGCGTGGCGCCGCCGTCCTTGGGCGGAGCCGGCGTGTGGTGGTCACCCATCGTCGTGATGCCGTCCTTGGGCGGTGCGGGCGTGTGGTGGTCGCCCATCGTGACGATCTCTTCCGCGTTCTTCTCAGTCATGTCTCTGTCCCCCATGGGATTGCGCGGCACGAACTACAGGTGGCCTTCCGCCCGGCAACTCCCCCGAGGGTCGCCGGACAGAAGGCCGAAGGACTCGCACTCGCCCCCCGGAGAGGTACGGTCCCAGGTGATCCGCCTGCCCCCCGACGCGACGGATCGACTGCTTGAAGCATGTCGGACGAGCATAAACATTCGATGAACGTCCTGGCAGCGTGCTGTCACGCCGCACTGAGCGGGGACAGGAGCCCCCGTACCTCCTCGGCCTCCGCCGCACCCGTCTGCTCGTGCAGCGTCAGTGCCTCGCGCCAGCAGGCCCGGGCACGATCGGCCTGGCCGAGCGCGGACAGCGCCCGCCCCAGCGTGATGAGGACGTTCGCCCGGGTGCGGTCGCCGCCGATGCAGCCGAACGCGAGCGCCTGCTCGGCGTGCTGCGCGGCCCGCGCCGGTCGCCGGGCCGACAGATGGGCCTGGGCGATCCGGAAGTACGTCGTCCCCTCCCACAGCCGCTGCCGGTTCGCCTCGAAGCGCTCCAGCGCCTCCAGGAGCTGCTCCAGCGCGTCCGCGTGCCGGCCGGCCTCGGTGAGCGCGACCCCCAGCGCGTAGCGGGCATTGGCCAGGCGCAGCGCATGTCCTATGTGGTCGTAGATCTCCACGCCCTGCTCCGCCAGGGAGATGGCCTGCGAGACCCGGCCCATGGAGAGCTGGATACGGGAGAGGTTGCACAGGGCGCTTGCCTCGCCGGGGAGGTTGCCGTCGGCGCGGGAGCCCTCCCGCGCCCGGCGCAGATGCTCCTCGGCCTCGGCGTACCGGCCCTGGTTGAAGGCGATGATGCCCCGGTCGTTGTCGGACCAGTACACGGGCGCGGGGTCGTCGGCGGCCCGGGCCAGCGCGGCGGCCTGTTCGGACTCCTCGTCCGCGGCCTCGTACCGCCCGGCCACCAGATGCACGTTCGTCATCGACGTCCGGGCACGGGCCTCGGCCCGTACGTCCCCCGCCGCGCGGGCCGCGTCGCGCACGGCCACGGCCGCGGCCTCGTACAGCTTGGAGTTGGCGCCGGACTCCGCGAGGTTCTGCGCCGCCCACAGCAGATCGGCGGCCAGGCGCAGCCGTACGCCCCCGGAGGCCTGACGCGCGCTCGCGAGCAGGCTGTTGGCCTCCGCGTACAGCCAGTCCTGGGCGTCGTGCCGGTCGGCGAAGTCGAGGCCGCCGTGGGCGGTGGGGCCGACATGGTGCACCAGCCGGTCGCCCGGACGCTCGATCCCGAACACCCGGGCCGCCGTGGCCAGATAGAAGTCGAGCAGCTTCGTCAGCGCCGCCTCGGCGTCCGCCGGCTGCTCGTCCCGCTCGGAGCACGCACGCGCGTAGAGCCGGACGAGGTCGTGGTAGCGGTACCGTCCCGGCGCCGCCGACTCCAGCAGCGAGGTGTCCACCAGCGCTTCCAGCAGGTCCTCGGTCTCGTGGAGCGGCAGCGAGAGCACCGCGGCCGCCGCGGTGAGCGAGATGTCCGGGCCGTCGGCGAGCCCCAGCAGCCGGAACGCGCGGGCCTGGGCCGGCTCCAGCTGGCCGTAGCCCAGCTCGAAGGTGGCCTTCACCGCCAGGTCACCGGCCTGGAGTTCGTCGAGGCGGCGCCGCTCGTCGGCCAGCTTCGCCGCGAGGACGGACACCGTCCAGGTGCGCCGGGCCGCCAGCCGTGAGGCCGCGATACGGATCGCGAGCGGCAGGAAGCCGCAGGCCGCGACCACGTCGAGCGCGGCTTCTCGCTCGGATGTGACCCGTTCGTCGCCGACGATCCGGGTGAACAGCTGGAGCGCCTCCTCGGGCGACATCACATCGAGGTCGACGAGATGTGCGCCCGCGAGGTCGACCATCCGGACCCGGCTGGTGACCAGGGCCGCACAGCCCGCGGTGCCGGGCAGCAGCGGACGGATCTGGGCGGCGTCGCGGGCGTTGTCCAGGAGGACGAGGATGCGGCGGCCGGCCAGGGTGGAGCGGTACAGCGCCGCGCGCTCGTCCAGCGAGTCCGGGATCGCCGAGTCCGGGGTGCCGAGGGCCCGCAGGAACGCGCCCAGCACGGCGTCCGGTTCGGCCGCGCGATTGCCGGCGCCCTGGAGGTCGACGTAGAGCTGGCCGTCCGGGAAGTGCGGGCGGGACTCGTGGGCGACATGGACCGCGAGCGTCGTCTTGCCGACGCCGCCGATGCCCGCGAGCGCCGAGACCGCCATGACCGAGCCCTCGGCGCTGGCGAGCCGGTCGCCGAGTTCCCTGACGAAGGCGGCCCGACCGGTGAAGTCGGGCACGGTCGCGGGGAGTTGGGCCGGAAGCGTGACCTGGGGGGCCGCTTCCTGCGCCTCGCTGGGCCGGGCCAGTTCGGCATCGGCCTGGAGGATGCGCTGCTGGAGCTGGGAGAGTTCGGGCCGCGGGTCGACGCCCAGTTCCTCGGCGAGCAGCCGGCGGGTGTCCGCGTACACGGCCAGCGCCTCGGCCTGCCGTCCGCTGCGGTACAGCGCCAGCATCAGCAGCTCGCGCAGCCGCTCGCGGAGCGGGTGGGCCGCGGTGAGCGCCGTCAGCTCCGAGACCGCCTCGGCGTGGCTGCCGACCTCCAGGTCCAGGTCGAGCCGGGTCTCCAGCAGTTGGAGGCGCCATTCCTCCAGGCGGGCGCGCTGGTTCTCGGCGTACGGACCCGGCACATTGGCCAGAGGCTCGCCGTCCCACAGTCCGAGGGACTTGTTGATCAGCACCCGGGCGTGGCCGCGGTCGCCGGCGGCACGCGCCTTCTCCGCCTCGGCGGACAGTTCCTGGGCCACGGAGAGATCGAGGGCCTCGGGCCTGATCCGTATGGCATAGCCGCCTGACTCGCTGACGAGCGCGTTGGCGCTGAGGATCTTGCGCAGTCGTGAGGCGTACGTGCGGACGGCGGCGAGCGCCTGCGAGGGCGGGTCCTCGCCCCACATGCCGTCGATGAGTTCGGCGGCGGTCGCGGTGCGTCCGTCTCGCAGCAACAGGGCGGCCAGCAGGGCGCGTTGCTGGGGTGAGCCGGAGGGCAGAGCGTCGCCGCCGCGCCAGGCCCGCACCGGTCCGAGCACACTGAAGCGCAGGTCGACGACGTCGCTGGGCGCCGGTAGACGTTGCTCCGGTACGCGTGCCCCGCGGTCACGGTCCATAGCTGCCCCCTGCCCCCGAACTGCCGGATCGCCCTCGACAGTCTGCCTTGTGCACGGCGGCCGCGTCAGCAGCGGGGCGTCTACTCCTCGCCCCTCCCCATGCCCGGCTTCACGCTAACCTCTCCCGGCGATCTTCCTCACGGCCTCCTCACTGCCTCCCCGAGGTCTCTCCCGTGTCTCTCCAGATCCTCTTCACGGCCGGTACACAGCTCCCGGCTCGGCCTTTGCCGGTGCAAGGAGTTCGGGCACGGTGACGAAGGTGTAGCCGCGCTTCTTCAGTTCGTCGATGATCCCGGGGACCGCGGGCACCGTCCCGTCGTAGATGTCGTGCAGCAGGATGATGCCGTCGCGTCCCGCCTGGTCGAGTATCCGGGTCTTGATCAGCTCGGAGTCCGTCGTCGAGTAGTCCTTGGCGGTGGCGCTCCACAGGATCTGGGCGAGCCCGAGCTCCTTGCTGACCTCGGTGACGTCGTCGTTCGTCCGTCCCTGGGGCGGGCGCATCAGGGTGGGCTTGCGGCCGGTGATCTTTGCTATGGCGTCCTGCGTACGGGAGAGCTCCTCGCGTATCTCCTCCCGGCCGAGTTGGTCGAGCCGCCGGTGCGACCAGGTGTGGTTGGCCACCTCGTGACCCTCTTGGGCCAGTCGGCGCACCAGGTCGGGATGGGGGATGACGTGGTTCTTGCCGAGCAGGAAGAACGTCGCGTGAACATTCTTCTTCCGCAGGATGTCGAGCAGTTGGGCCGTGTGCTTGCCGGGTCCGGCGTCGAAGGTCAGGGCGATGCACTTCGCGGTGGCGCAGTCCGTACGGGCGGGTGCCCCGCGCCCCTTGCCCGCTCCTGTGGCCGGCGCTCCGGCCGTCTGTCCGGTGGCGTCGGGCTCTGTGTCGGAGACCGCACGGGCGCGGGCGTCGGCCGGTGACTGCGCATCCACGGTGCACCCCCCGAGGCTCAGCGCGAGCGCTGCCACGACCGCCGCGGCGACGGCGGTGAGCTTGGACTTCTTCATGTTCTCGGGCATGGCGGAACAACCCCATCGACGGGAGGCGGGTACACGGGACGAGCGCTGCGCCGCAGGTCGGCGGCGAGCGTCATCGCACTATACATAGCGTGTATACGTCGTGTGTATAGTGGTCTCACGAGGTCCCCGCAGGGGCGGGGGAGGGCGCGGGGCACGGCGTACCGCCGGGCGGTTCCGCGCCGCACGGATAGCTGACGAACCGTCAGATCGGCGCTACGGTAAGACGCATGGAGACCTTCCCGAAGATCATCTCGGTGGACGACCACACGGTGGAGCCCCCCAACGTCTGGCGGGACCGGCTCCCGTCGAAGTACCAGGACATCGGCCCCCGCGTCGTCCGGGCACCCCTGAAGGAAATGACCTTCATGGGGGGCAAGTTCGCCCCGGTCATGGGTGAGAAGGGCGACGACGGCCCCATCGGCGACTGGTGGGTCTACGAGGACCTGCACCGCCCGCTGACCCGCCTCGACACCGCCGTCGGCTACGACCGCGACGAGATCAAGCTGGAGGTCATCACCTTCGAGCAGATGCGCCCGGGCTCCTTCAGCGTCCCGGAACGGCTCGCGGACATGGACGTCAACCACGTCCAGTCGGCGCTCTGCTTCCCGACCTTCCCCCGCTTCTGCGGCCAGACCTTCACCGAGGCGAAGGACCGTGAGCTGGGCCTGCTCGGCGTGCGGGCCTACAACGACTGGATGGTGGAGGAGTGGTGCGGCCCCGATGCGCAGGGCCGGCTCATCCCGCTCACCCTCATCCCGCTCTGGGACGCGGAGCTCGCCGCCGAGGAGGTCCGCCGCAACGCCGCCCGCGGGGTGCGCGCGGTCGCGTTCTCCGAGATACCCCCCTACCTCGGTCTGCCGTCCGTCCACTCGGACGACTGGGACCCGCTGCTGAGGGCGTGCGACGAGACGGGGACGGTGATCGCCATGCACATCGGCTCGTCCTCGAAGATGCCCTCGACCTCGGCGGACGCCCCGCCGGCCGTCGGCTCGACGATCACCTTCGCCAACTGCTGCTTCTCGATGGTCGACTGGCTGATGAGCGGCAAGTTCGAGCGCTTCCCGAACCTCAGGATCATGTACGCGGAGGGCCAGATCGGCTGGATGCCGTACATCCTGGAGCGTGCGGACGTGGTCTGGGAGGAGAACCGCGGCTGGGGCGGCGTCGCCGACAAGGTGCTGCGCCCGCCGTCGGAGCTGTTCGCCGAGCATGTCTACGGCTGCTTCTTCGACGACGCCTTCGGCCTGAAGAACCTGGACGCGATCGGTGTCGGGAACGTCCTCTACGAGACGGACTACCCGCACTCGGACTCGACCTGGCCGAAGTCCCGGGAGGTCGGCGAGTCCCAGATGGGCCACCTGGCGCCGGACGTCGTGGACCGCATCGTGCGGGGCAACGCGATCGAGCTGCTGGGCCTGACGGCGGACGGGCTGTGGGCGGGGCCGTGACCCCGCGGGAGCCGTGACGCGGCGACGGGGTCCCGTCGCCGGGGCGGACGGGCGTGGCTGCTACGGGCGGGGCCGTGGCCTCGCGGGAGCCGTGATGCCGTGGCGGGGTCCCGTCGCCGGGGCCCACGGGCGCGGCGCCCGCCGGCCCGGGCCCGCGCCGGCCGGTCCGCCCTGCCGCGAGCGGGCCGCTGTCGGTGGCGGGGTGTTCAATCGGAGGCATGTCCCCCAGGCGTGAGCGTGACCCGATCGATCCCCTGTCCGGCCGTCCTCCGGTCCCGGACGGGAGTGCCGTCGTCCGGGACGAGGACTGGTACGGAAGAGATCTGTCCGGCGAGCGCCGCACCGGCCACACGTTCTACGACACCGACTGGACCGAGGTGGAGAACGACGGCGGGATCTTCGACGAGTGCACCTTCTCCGGCGTGAAGTTCAACGCCTCGCGGCACACCAACGCGGCCTTCACCAACTGCACCTTCAAGCGGTGCTCCTTCTTCGACACCCGCTTCGAGCAGTGCAAGGCCGTCGGCAGTGTTTTCCAGCAGTGCACGTTCAACATCCTTCAGGTCCGCGGCGGGGACTGGTCCTTCGTCGCGCTGCCCGGCGCCGATCTGCGCAGCGCCCTCTTCGAGGGCGTCCGGATGCGGGAGGCCGACCTCGCGGGGGCCCGGCTGGAGGGCGCGACCGTGACCGGTGTCGATCTCTCCGGCTCCCTGCTGCACGGCGCGAAGCTGTCCGGTGCCGATCTGCGCGGCAGTGACCTGTCCGCGCTGGACCCCCTCACCGTGGAGGTCGCCGGGGCGAAGATCGACCTGGAGCAGGCCGCGGTCGTCGCCGCCGCGCTGGGGTTCGATGTGACCTGACCCGCCCTCTCCCCTTGTCTGACGCGCCATCAGATACCACGATGGGTCCGGCACTCGTAAGTGACGGATCGTCAGTTCTGCCGGGTCGGGTCGGCGTCGAGGCGGAGGAAGCGGCATGGCGCATGTGCAGGTACTGCCCGAAGGGCGGCTGTCGTACGGGATGCAGCTCCCGGTCCAGTCGCAGAGCACCATCTACGCCGAGTCCTGGGAGGCCGTGGCGGGCGCGGAGGATCTCGCCGAGATAGCGAGGACCGCGGACAGGGCCGGCTTCGCGTACATCGCGAGCTGCGACCATGTCGCGATCCCGCGCCGGCTCGCCGACGCCATGTCCACCGTCTGGTACGACCCGGTGGCCACGCTCGCCTTCCTCGCCGGCATCACCGAACGGGTGCTGCTGCTCAGTCACGTCGCCGTGGTCGGTCTGCGGCACCCGCTGGTGAGCGCCAAGCAGTACGCGACCCTGGACCATCTCTCCGGCGGGCGGCTCGTCCTCGGGGTCGGGGCCGGGCACGTGCGGGAGGAGTTCGACGCACTCGGTGCCGACTTCGCCGGGCGCGGCCCGGTCCTCGACGAGACGATCGACGCGCTGCGGGCCGCGCTCGGGCCGGAGGAGTACCCCGAGTTCACAGGGGAGCGGTTCTCCTTCTCCGAGCTCGGCCAGCGGCCCCGGCCCGTCCAGCCGCGGATCCCCGTCTGGGTGGGCGGTTCCTCGCCGGCGGCCGTGCGCCGGGCGGCCCTGCGCGGCGACGGCTGGTTGCCGCAGGGCGATCCGCGCGGAAAGCTCCCCGGTCAGATAGCCCGGCTGCGGCAGCTGCGGGAGGAGGCCGGGATCGGCGACCCCATCGAGATCGGCGCCATCACCGAGCCCCTGTACGTGGGGGAGCCGGACTGGGAGACCGGCCGGCGGACCCTGACCGGCAAGCCCGACGCCATCGCCGAATCGCTGCGTGCGTACGCGGCCATGGGGGTGCGGCAGATCCAGGTGCGCTTCCGCAGCCGCAGCCGCGCCGAACTCACGGACCAGATGGCGGCGTTCGCCGCCGACGTCGCCCCGCACCTCAACAGCTGAGACCGCTTGTGACGGCTCGAGGGAGTAATCCATGGGAAAGCTCGACGGACGCGTCGTCCTCATCACGGGCGCGGCGCGCGGACAGGGTGAACAGGAAGCGCGGCTGTTCGCGGCCGAGGGCGCCAAGGTGGTCCTCGCCGATGTGCTCGACGACCAGGGTGAGGCGCTCGCCAAGGAACTGGGCGAGGGCACAGCCGCGTACGTACATCTCGATGTCGGCCAGGAGGACGGCTGGACCACGGCGGTCGCCGCGGCCAAGGACGCGTTCGGCAGGATCGACGGGCTGGTCAACAACGCGGGGATCCTGCGCTTCAACGAGCTGGTGAGCACTCCCCTGGAGGAGTTCCAGCAGGTCCTCCGGGTCAACCAGGTGGGTGTGTTCCTCGGGATCAAGACGGTCGCGCCCGAGATCGAGGCAGCGGGCGGCGGCACGATCGTCAACACCGCCTCGTACGCGGGCCTGACCGGGATGACGTACATCGGCGCGTACGCGGCGAGCAAGCACGCGATCGTCGGGCTCACCCGGGTCGCCGCCCTGGAACTCGCGGCGAAGGGCATCCGGGTCAATGCCGTGTGCCCGGGTGCGGTGGACACCCCGATGAGCAATCCGGAGGGCACGGACCCGGGGGCGCTGGACCGGCTCTACCGGAAGCTGGTGCCGCTGGGGCGGGTGGGGCGGGCGGACGAGGTGGCGCGGCTCGCCCTGTTCCTGTCCTGCGAGGACTCCTCGTACATCACCGGGCAGCCGTTCGTGATCGACGGCGGCTGGCTGGCCGGAGTCAGCGTTCTCTGAGGCTCCGTCAGCTATTGACGCTTCGAGCACGCGGTGGAACAGTCGACGCATTCGATCTGACGGTCCGTCAGAAACATAGGGACGGTGAACCCCCTTGGAATTCGGGCTCTTTGTACAGGGATATGTCGGCAAGCGCGCCGAGACCGACCCGCTCGCCGAGCACAAGGCGCTGATGGAGGAGACCGAGTACGTCATCCAGGCGGACCGGAGCGGGTTCAAGTACGCCTGGGCCTCCGAGCACCACTTCCTGGAGGAGTACTCGCACCTCTCGGCCAACGACGTCTACCTCGGCTACCTCGCGCACGCGACGGACCGCATCCATCTGGGCTCGGGCATCTTCAACCCGCTGGCGCCCGTCAACCACCCCGTGAAGGTCGCCGAGAAGGTCGCCATGCTCGACCATCTCTCCGAGGGCCGCTTCGAGTTCGGCACCGGCCGCGGCGCGGGCAGCCACGAGATCCTCGGGTTCATGCCGGGCATCACCGACATGAACCACACCAAGGAGATCTGGGAAGAGACCATCGCGGAGTTCCCCAAGATGTGGCTCCAGGAGGAGTACGTCGGCTTCCAGGGCAAGCACTGGTCCCTGCCCCCGCGGAAGATACTGCCGAAGCCGTACGGCGCGTCCCACCCGGCCATGTGGTACGCCGCCGGCTCCCCGTCCTCGTACGCGATGGCCGGCAAGAAGGGGCTCGGCGTCCTCGGCTTCAGCGTGCAGAAGGTCTCCGACATGGAGTGGGTCGTCGAGTCGTACAAGACGGCCGTCAAGGAGGCCGTCGCGATCGGCGACTTCGTCAACGACAACGTCATGGTGACGTCCACCGCCATCTGTGCCGAGACGCACGAGAAGGCGGTCGAGATCGCTGTCGGCGGCGGGCTCAACTACCTCCAGTCGCTGCTGTTCCGCTACCACGACACCTTCCCCCGTCCCGAGGGCATCCCGGAATGGCCCGAGCTGCTGCCCGAGTACAGCGCGGAGATCATCGAGCTGCTCATCGCCGAGGAACTGATGATCTGCGGCGACCCGGGCGAGGTGCTCCAGCAGTGCAAGCGCTGGGAGCAGGCCGGGGCGGATCAGCTGTCGTTCGGACTGCCCATCGGGATCTCCTACGAGGACACGATGAACACGATCAAGCTGATCGGTGAGCACGTGATCCCGCAGATCGACACGGATCCGGTCCACCGGACCACGCGCTTCCGCGGGAACGCGGGAGCATGACCGGTTTCGGCGCGGGGCCGTCGCCCCCGCCGGGGGGGGGGGCGGCGTGCCCGCCCGCCGCCGCGGGTCAGGGCCCCGCCCCGGGGGTGCGGCCGCTGGCTCATTTAAAC